>CANFVX010000279.1 GCA_947450495.1 Gammaproteobacteria bacterium | reverse complement strand
GACCGGTGAAGACGTTCAGCATCGGCTTTCACGAGCAAGACTACGACGAAGCGCCCTATGCGCGTGCCGTCGCCCGCCATCTCGGAACCGAGCACACCGAGCTTTATGTGACCGCCGAAGACGCGCAAGCCCTCATTCCGCAACTGCCCACGATGTACGACGAGCCGTTTGCAGATTGCTCGCAAATCCCGACCTTTCTGGTCTCTGCCCTGGCGCGCCAACAGGTGACGGTGGCGATGTCCGGTGATGGGGGTGACGAACTCTTTGGCGGCTACTCGCGCTACACGCTGGCGGCCGGCCTATGGCGCCGCCAGCACGGGTTCCCGCCGGCCTTGAGGCGGGCGATGTCTGCGGGCTTGCGCGCGGTGTCGCCGGCGCGCTGGGATTCGCTCTTCAGATTGTTGGGGCCCCTGCTGCCAGCGTCGCTGCGCCAGCCCATGGCCGGCGACAAACTGCATAAGCTGGCGCGCCTGCTGACGGTGGACGACCCGCTCGCGATGTACCTGCGCCTGATTTCGCTGTGGCAGGCGCCAGACGAAGTGGTAATCGGGGCGCGTGAGCCGTCCAGCATCATGGCGCTCGCAGGGGCTGCGCCGGCGATGGGTAATGACATCGAACGCATGATGTATCTCGACGCCCTGCATTACCTGCCGGGCGACATTCTCACCAAGGTCGATCGCGCCAGCATGGCGGTGAGTCTGGAAGCGCGCGTGCCGTTTCTCGATCCAGACGTGGTGGCGCTGGCCTGGCGCCTGCCGTTTGTCTGGAAAGTGCGGGAAGGGCAGGGCAAATGGATTTTGCGCGAAGTGCTGGCGCGCCATGTGCCGCGGGCGCTTTTTGAGCGCCCCAAACGCGGATTTGCCGTGCCGATCGACCAGTGGCTGCGCGGGCCTTTGCGCGACTGGGCCGAAGCCTTGCTTGAGCCCCGGCGTCTGGCGAACGCCGGCTATTTCCAGCCGCAGGCGATTCGCGCCGTGTGGCAGGCGCATCTGGCCGGCGGGCAGAACCTTCAATATCAGCTGTGGCATGTGCTGATGTTTGAGGCTTGGCGCGAGCGCTGGGCGGTTTGAGGGAGGCGCTGCGTTCCCGTCCTTGCCAGCCATCCCCTAAAATGACCGCGACCCGACTTCAGCCCGGGTAAGGAAACCGCTCTTGCCCGATGCTTCGCCCCTCATCCTCTACGTCGTGACCGAGGACTGGTATTTCTGGTCGCACCGCGCCGAACTGGCGCGTGCCGCGCGGCAGGCGGGTTTTCGTGTAGCGCTCGCGGCCCGCTTTGGCGCGCATCGCGATCGCATCGAGGCGCTGGGTATCGAGTGCATCGAGATGCCTTTCGAGCGCTCCCTGCGCCATCCCCATAAAGATTTACACGCGATGTGGGCGCTGTTCCGCCTCATATTTAACCGCCGACCGGCGCTGGTGCATCTGGTGGCGCTGAAACCCATTTTGCTTGCGCTGCTGGCCGTGTTTTGCTTCCCCCGCGTGCGCTTTGTGCACGCCATTACAGGCATGGGATATCTGTTTGCGTCGGCCGACGGCTTCGCGCGCATTGTTCAAGTGCTGGTTCGGCCCCTGTTGGGCCTGATTCTGCGGCGGCCGAATGGGTTTGCGATTGTGCAAAACGCCGACGATCTGGCCTTGCTGGGTCGATTCGGGGTGGACACTCACGCGCATGCCATGCTGATCCCTGGCTCGGGCGTCGACCTTGAGCGCTATGCGGCAAGCCCAATCCCCGATGATCCGGCGCCGATGGTGCTGTTGCCCGCCCGCATGCTCCGCGCGAAGGGGGTGGCAGAGTTTCTGGCTGCGGCCCCGATCGTGCGCCAGCAGCATCCAGCGGCGCGCTTTGTGTTGGCGGGCGGTCTCGATCCCGACAATCCCGCGGCCTATGCCAAAGCCGAACTGGAGTCGGCGGTTGCCGCGGCGGGTGCCGAATGGTGGGGCGCGTGCGAGGACATGCCGGCGGTGTATCAGCGGGCAACGATGATTTGCTTGCCGTCTTATTACCGCGAGGGGGTGCCCAAAGCCCTGCTTGAAGGCGCCGCGAGCGCGCGCCCGCTGGTTTCAACGGATACACCAGGCTGTCGGGATATTTGCCGCAACGGCGTGACCGGGGTGTTGGTACCGCCGCGCGATGTGACGGCGCTGGCGGCCGCCATTGCGGGCTTGTTGAGTCATCCCGCGCAAATGGCGGCGCTGGGCGCGGCAGCAAGGCAACTGGTCGAGCAAGTGTTTGGAGCGCCCGCGATTCATGCCCAGACGCTGGCCTGTTACGCCCGACTGGGGTTGCGGGCTGATGGCTAATAATTCCTTGCGCGTGCTGGTCACCGGCGCGGCGGGCTTCGTTGGCCAGCATGTCGTGCAGCAGCTCGTGGCGCAGGGCCATCGCGTGGTGGCCGCGACGCGGACCGGCGTTGAGGAGATTACCGGCGCCGAGCGGGTGGTCGGGGTCGGGACGATTGACGCCAATACCGACTGGCGCCCGGCGCTCACAGCCTGTGAGGCAGTAGTTCATCTCGCGGCACGCGCGCATGTTGGTGAAGCGACGACGCCCGCCGCCGTGCAGGCATTCCACGCGACGAACGTTGCCGGAAGCAGTTGCCTCGCCGAGGCCGCCCTGGCGGCGGGCATTCGCCGCATGGTGTTTCTGAGTTCCTGCAAGGTCTATGGCGAACAGGCGCTGCGCGATGCCGGCGGAAATCCGCTGCCGTTTGATCGGCATTCGCCATTGCTTCCCACGGGACCTTATGGCGAGACCAAGCTCGCGGCGGAAATGCAGCTAACGACGCTTTATGAGAAGGCCAACGCCGCGCTTACGATTCTCCGCCCGCCGTTAATTTATGGCCCTGGCAACAAGGCCAACCTGCTGGCGCTGATGCGCGCGATCGCCCGTGGATGGCCGCTTCCCTTGGGCACGATTGCCAATCGTCGCAGCCTGCTGTTTGTGGGCAATCTGGCCGACGCCATTGGTCTTGCGCTGTTGCGCGACGCGGCGGGCGTGCGGGCCTACCCGCTGAGCGACATTGAGCTGTCAACGCCGGATTTGGTTCGCGCGCTGGCGGCCGGCATGGGGCGGCGGGCGCGATTACTCCCCGTGCCGACGCCCTGTTTGAGATTGGCGGGGCGCGCCCTCGGCAAAGCCTCGGCGATCGCGCGCCTCACGGATTCCCTGCTGGTGGGGAGCGCCGAGATTCGCGCGGAGCTGGGCTGGCAACCGCAAACCCCACTGACGGCGGCAATGCGCCTCACCGGCGAATGGTTCTGGCGGCAGTCATGACTTATCTGCTCATTTTTCTCGCGAGTTGCGCGAGCACCGCTCTGCTCACCGGCGCCGTCCGGCGCTACGCCTTGCGTGCCCGGGTACTCGATCTCCCGAATGCCCGCAGTCTGCACGCCACACCGACCCCGCGCGGCGGCGGCTTGAGCGTGGTGCCTGCGGTGCTATTGGTCCAGCTTGCGGCCCCGGTCTGTTTCGGAGATTCCGCGCTGCCTGCCGGGCTCACGCTACTGGCCGCGGGCGTGCTGGCCTATGTGGGCTGGTGTGACGATCGCAAGCCACTCAGCGCGCGTTTGCGATTCGGGGTTCAGATCAGTGTCAGCCTGTTCAGCGTGAGTACACTCTGGGCGCTGCAACCTGCGGGCGGCGTGGCAATCTGGTGTGTGCCCTTATTGGCCTTGGCGATGACCTGGTTTATCAATCTGTACAACTTCATGGATGGAAGTGACGGGCTCGCCGGCTCTCAGGCCGTGCTCGGCGGGCTGGGTCTCGGGGCGCTGGCGCTGGCGGGCGGCGTCTCTGAAATCGCCGCGACCAGCTTTGCCTTAGCTGGGGCTAGCCTGGGTTTTCTGTACTGGAACTGGTCGCCGGCCCGAATTTTTATGGGTGACGTCGGTAGTTATTTTCTGGGTGGCTTCTTTGCGCTGCTGCTGTTCCGAGGGATCCTCAGCACCGGTGCGCCGTGGCGCTGGCTGATGGTCTTCGCACCCTTTATCACCGATGCCACGCTCACCTTGCTGGCCCGAATGTTGCGGAGGCAAAAATGGTGGGAGGCGCATCGGGAACACGCTTATCAGCGCCTGATCCTCAAGGGGTGGTCGCATTCCAGCGTAGCGCTGGTCTATGGCGCGTTTAGCCTGGCCGCAGTCGGCTGCGCATTGCTGAACTCGCAATCCAGCACCGGTGGGCTTGGTGTCATGCTGATGACCTATGGTGTGGCTGCTACCCTATGGGGCATCGTTCAACGTCACGCAACCGCGGGCCGTCAGCTTTGAATCGACTGTTCAGCATCCGAAATCTGGTCATCGCGCACGATTTGGCGATGATTGCGCTGGCGTGGGGCATGGCCCTGTGGGTCAGATTTGACTTCGCGCTGCCGCCGGCCGAATTCCTCCTGCCCACGCTCAAAGCTTTGCCGCTGGTGCTGGTGGTGCAGGGGTTTGCGGGCTGGCATTTCAGTCTTTATCGCGGACTGTGGCGCTTCGCCAGTCTGCGAGATCTTTCCAATATCCTGTTGAGCGCCGGTACCGGCGTGCTGGCGATCGCGCTGGGTCTGTTTGTGCTGACCCGTCTAGAGGGCATTCCGCGCACGGTGCTGGTGCTCTACCCGGTGTTTCTCGCCTGTTTTCTGGGCGGCCCCAGGGGCCTTTATCGATTGCTGAAAGACCGCTCGCCGGCTTTGCCGCAGGGCACTGCTGGAAACCGGGTGCTGATTATTGGCGCGGGCACCGCGGGCGAGATGCTGGTGCGGGATCTGATGCGACAGTCTGCCGGCATTCCCATTGGGCTGGTCGACGACCACGCAGGGCTTACCGGCATGCGGATTCACGGGGTGCCGGTGCTGGGTGGCATTGATGACCTGCCCAGATTAGTAGTGCGACACCGCATTGATCTCATCCTGATCGCTAT
>CANFVX010000278.1 GCA_947450495.1 Gammaproteobacteria bacterium | reverse complement strand
GTTCGCCCTGAACCCGGATTACCGTTCGCTCTGGATATTTGGGGTCAGAGTAAAAACTATTCGGACTGACGCCGACTCCAAGCATTTCTTCGAGTTTTTACTCTGACCCCAAATTCACTGACCCCAAATTCAATTCGGTTCTCACCACCGCTGACGTCTCGCGTTACCGTTCGCGCTGAGCTTGTCGAAGCGCGAGTGCCGGCGACCGCGTCTGCTTAAGTTGGATTGCGAGGCAGGCCGCTCGCCGCCCCGGCCAAATCCTTTGGCGTGTCCACATCCAGCAGCACGCCGGGGTCATTCACCGGCACTTCCCGCACCAGCGCCGCATGCTGTTTGAGAATTTCCCTTGCGCCGGTATCGCCCCCGAGTTGCCGTAGCGCGCCAAAGTGGCGCGCGCCAAACAACACCGGATGACCCCGCCGCCCTTCGAAGCAGGGCACCACAATCTGGTCTGTGGCGCTGAACGCCGCTAGCAAGGCTTCAAGGCTTGAATGCGCGACGCGCGGCATATCACCCAGCGCGATCAGCACGGCATCTAAATCGTTCCCCAGCGCCTGCATGCCGCAGGCAATCGACCCGCCCATGCCAGTGGCGCGCGCCGCATTGGGCGCGGGGGTGAACCCGGCGTTGAGGGCCAGCGTGGCGGCGAGTGCGTCGTCTGGCGCCAGCACGGCAATGGCGCTCGTGGGGGGCAGACGAGAAAAGGCGTCCAGCGTCCAGGCCAGCACCGGCCGGCCGTTCAGGGATTGGTGCAGCTTATTCCCCTCGCCATAACGTCGGCCGAAGCCGGCGGCGAGCACCACAATCCCCAGCCGCAAGCTCACGCGCGCGGCTGACGTCGACGCTGCACAATCTGGCCGAGGATAGCGAGCGCGATTTCCGGCGGACTGCGGGCGCCAATGTCGAGCCCGACGGGGCCATGAATGCGGGCGATGGCGGTTTCGTCGATCCCGAGTTCGCGCAGGATTTCGCGGCGGCTCTCGGCGGTGCGGCGGCTGCCCAGTGCACCGATGTAAAACGCCTCCGAACCGAGCGCGGCGGCCAGCACCGCCGGCTCCCATTCGTGCTCATGAAAGAGGGAGAGAAACGCGGTGAAGCGATCGAGCTTGCCGCACTGAAAGGCGTCCGGCGTGGTGAGCGCATGGGCGGCGGCGGCATAGGGGCGCGCCATCTCCAGCGTCTCGGGCTCGGATGAGCGCACTTCCACTTCGAATTCTGCCGCCGTGCCTAATTGCGCGATCAGGGGCACCAGCGGGCCTTTGCCAACGGCCAGAATGCGCGGCTTGGGTTCACACAAGCGCGCCCATTGGCCCTGTGCTTCGAGCGTTACTTCGCCCGCCACCGCGCGTGATTGCAGTTGCTCGAGATCGAACAGCAGGCTGGCGGGGCAACGCGCGGCGTTGGCGTTAACGATGAGTTCAACATCGTCGAGCGGCAGCGTCACATCAAAAAACACATCGATGCCGGAGCCGCAGGGCAGGCGGATGTCGATGTAGGGCGAACCCTTGCCATAGCGCAGCAGGCGATTGGTGCCCGCGGCGAGGCGGCTTTGCGCTTCCGCGATGATGGCCGCTTCGGCACAGCCGCCGGTGAGATTGCCGACCGCCAGTCCGTCCGCGCGAATCGCCATCTGGCTGCCCCGCGGGCGCGGCGCCGAGCCATCCACAAACACCAGCGTGGCGAGGGCGGCGGGATGTCCGGCGGCGCGCCATTCGCGCAGCGTCGGCAGGACATCGTTCATGTAGCGAGCGGTCATAGGTTTCCTTTGTTAGCCCGTGAAGCGTGGCTCGGGGACGCCGCGAATGCCCAGCCCCCGGATGCGATACAGACTGCCCGCCCCAAACTGCGGCCGCACCTGTTTCGCAAAATGCGCGTGGGTGGCGGGGTGGCGCACGCGCGCCATGGAGGTGACATAAATCTCGTCGAGGTTCGGGCCGCCAAACGTGAGGCTGGTGATGTTACGCACCGGCATGCCGATGCGCCGCTCCACTTCGCCATCCGGCGTGTAGCGAATGAGTTCGCCGCCAATCACCAGCGCGTTCCAGACGCAGCCTTCGGCGTCGACGGTAGAGCCGTCAAAAAAGCCTTTTTCGTCTTTGGTGTTGGCGAAGTCGCGTCGGTTGCTCAGGGTGCCGGCGGCCAAGTCGTAGTCGTAGGCCCACATCTGCTGCTGGAAGGTGTCGGCGAAGTAGAAGGTGCGATCGTCCGGGCTCCAGCACGGGCCGTTGGAGCAGATGATGCCGCGCTCGAGCTGGGTAACGGTGAAGTCCGGATCGAGTCGCCACAGGCCACAGAGGCCTAGTTCTTCCTTATCGTCCATGCCGCCGGCGAGGAAGCGACCGCGTCGGTCGACCTTGCCGTCGTTCAAGCGGCTGCGCGGTTCATCGGCGTCGATGGCTTTGATGAGTTCGAGCTTCCCGGTGTCGAAATCGAAAGTGTAGAAGCCGTTGTCCAAGGCCAGAATCGCGCCGCCTTGTTCGCGCAGCGCCATCGCGCCGACATCGTGATCGAGCGACCAGCTGCGTTTCTCGCCGGTGCGCGGGTCGAGCCGCCAGATTGACGGGCGCCCGACGCGGCGGCCGACGCCATCAACCCAATAAAGTGCCTGCTCGGCGATATCCCAGATCGGGCCTTCGCCAAGTTCATTGCTATCTGATGCCACGCATTCGATGGAGTAATTCACGTTCACCTCTGGTTGATGAAGACTAGCGATATTCGGCAATGAATATCGCGAACTGTGTCACGCCGCGCGATCAGGCGGCAATGCTTGCAGACTGTTCGGCTCTTTGCAGTACCCGCCGAAAACTCTCGGCGGCGTGGCTGACAAAGCTGTCGACGTAGAGTTCGATGAGGAAATCGCTGTCGCCTGGTGCTGCGGCATGAAACACATGCTTGCGCATGATTCCGTAAATCACCGTGGCATGCAGACTCAGCACCAGCTGCTCTTCCAGCGAGCCCAGCGGCAATCCGCCGGTGGCGGGCAGGCCGAGATGCGCCCGGCATTCTTCCACCATGGGGGCGATGAGTTGCTCGCGCAAACGCGCTACATAGCGCTGGCTGATGCTCTCGTTACGCAGCGCCGAGAACAGCGAAATGCGGATCACCTCGTAGCGATCGATGCTGCGGTTGTAGTCCTTATAAAAGGCCTTCAGGCGGTCGGCCAGCGGCAGTTCGCGATTGGTCAGCAGCGCCTTCCACTGGGGGTTCCAGCGATTGAGAAACACCACCTCGTAGACCCGATCGACCAGCGCGGCCTTGTTCGGGAAATAGCGAAACAGCAGCGCCTGGCTGATCCCCAGAAAGCTGGCCAGCGCGCGGGTGCCGCCTTCAAATCCGAACTCGGCGAAATACGCGATGGCGCCTTCGAGGATCTGCTGTTGGCGTGCATCCGGGGCCAGCCGCTTGCTGCGGGCTTTGGCCGGCGCTTTGGGGCCGGTGTCAGCCAAGCGGGCGTCCTCCGTCAACCGGAATAATCGCACCCGTGGTAAAGCCGAGCAGCGTGCATGCCGCGAGCACGGCCTGCGCCACGTCGTCCGGGCGTGCGATACGCCCGAGCGGCGAGCGGTCAATCTGCGCCTGCAAATAAGCCGGATCGGCACGCGAGGCATATTCGCCTTCCACCCAACCGGGTGCGACCGACAGCACGCGGATGGCGGGCGCCAGGGCGCGGGCCAGCGAGCGCGTCATGTTGTCGATGGCGGCTTTGCTCGCGCAGTAGGCAATGCTGCTGCCCACCGCCGTATTGCCGGCGATGGAGGAGATATTCACCACTACGCCGTGGTTGGCCGCCAGCAAGCTTCGGAACGCGCGCACACAGGCAAAGGTGCCGCGCACGTTGGTGCTCAAAATCCGGTCGAAGGTCTCATCGTCCAACCCGTCCAGATCCGCGTGCGGCACCACGCGGGTGACGCCGGCGTTGTTGACCAGAATATCGAGTCGTCCGTAGGCGCTGGCGATTTCTGCGGCGAGCGCGCCAAGCGCCGGGCTATCCAGCACCGAGGCGCTGGAGACGCGATGCCCGCTACCGGGCAGGGCGGCGATCAGCGCTTCGGCCCGTGCCCGGTTGTCGCGATAGGTAACGACCACGCGAGCGCCGGCGGCTGCCAGCTGGTGGCTGATGACGGCGCCAATGCCGCCCGCGCCACCGGTCACCAGCGCGACTTTGCCGCTTAATTCGGTATTCATCGGCCAGCCCTAGAACAGCCGGCGCGTGTCGCCCACGTCGCCAATCCAGCCGTGGGTTTGGGTGACGACCGCCAGCCGCTGCTCCAGATGGGGTAGGGCGGTGATGCCGTTGGCGACGTTGAACACCGTGGGCATGTCTTCCCAGCGCGCCACGTTACGCGTGAGTTTGCCGGTGCCATAGCGCCGGGAATCGACGGTGATGTTGGCGTGGATGTCTACCGCGAGAGGATCCGGCGAATGCGTGGGATAGCTCGCGTCGGGTCCTGCGGTATGCGGCGTGCCGGGAATGTATTTCCACTGCAACCAGCCGGCGGTGGGGAAGGTGTCGATGGCGTTGGCGGGTTGCTGCTCGCTCAAGCCCGAGACTTCAATGCGCAGAAATTCAAAGCCGTCCCAGGCCAGACGCGCGATCGCCGTGTCGCCGCTCACGATGAGCTCCGGGATCTCGCAGTAAATTTTGGGATGCCCGAGTTCATCGCGCCCGGTGAGGATGGGATCGGCGAAGCTCTCGAACAGCACGGCGGCAAAGCGGCCGGTGATCACATCCTTTTCGCCGCGAAAGGTCGCCGGCCAGGACACCAATCCCAGGTTGTAGCCGCGTCCTGCGAGCCAGGGGATTTGCGTGATGTAGGCCAGATCGAGCGACACCACCGGTTCCCCGGCCAGTTCAAAACCCGGCGGGAGGGCGGCGTCCAGCGCGGCGGCTTCGCTCAAGAACCGATAGGTG
>CANFVX010000277.1 GCA_947450495.1 Gammaproteobacteria bacterium | reverse complement strand
CGGCGTCCATTTCGAGGCGACGGAGGGATTCGGCCGAACCGCCGACGGCAAAGTATTCCGGCGCGTGCTGCTCGAACTCGTAAGCCGCGCCATTGAGTAGCGCGATGTGACAGATGGCAAGTTCCCTCAGCACCGGGTCCAGCGCGAGATTAAGCCGAACTTCACGGAGAAACGTATTCCATCCGGCGGCAAACGGAGGGCTGTGCAACAGCATGCGATCAAGATTCAGCAAGCGCCCCCCACGCCGCGCCCGGATGGCGTCGACCAGCTCGGAGGTCCCGGGCGCCGGGGTTTCGAGATAAGGGATGGCTGGCATGGCAAAACGGCCCCGCAATCAGTGAAATGCCCGGAGTCTACCCGAGCTATCGCGACGCCAATATGTCTGCACAATTCGGCGGCTGTGCGGTAACCTCGGCACAGCTTTCAATAACCATAAAGTTCTCTGGGGAGATTCCATGTCACGTCTAGCGTTCACTCTTCTGCTGGCGAGCCTCGGCACCACCGCCGGCGCCGCCGAAACCGCCTCCACGACACATCCCGTCACCGGCGAAAAACTGCTGGCAGGCACCAGCAACACCAATGAATGGCTGATGTACGGCGGCAACTACAGCAACTGGCGCTTCAGCCCCCTGAAGGACATCAACCGCCAGAACGTAGGCAAAATGCAGGCGGCATGGATGTTCCAGACCGGCGTGCCGGGCCAACTGGAAGCCTCTCCTGTCGTCGCCGATGGTGTGATGTTCCTCTCCGCCGCCTACAACAACCTCTGGGCGCTGGATGCCGCCACCGGCAAGGCCCTCTGGAAATACAGCCATCAACTGCCCGGCGACATCATGATCTGCTGCGGCCCGACCAATCGCGGCGTGGCGATTTCGGGCGACGCGATCTTCATGGGCACGCTCGACGCTCACCTCGTGGCACTCGATCGCAAAACCGGCAAGGTGTTGTGGAACATCGAGATGGGCAAATACACCGACGGTTACAGCGCCACCTCCGCGCCGCTGATCATCGACAACCTTGTCATCATGGGGATTGCCGGCGGCGAATATGGCGCACGCGGCTTTATCGACGCCTACGACGTGAAAACCGGTGAGCGCAAATGGCGCCGTTACACGGTGCCAGTCGCCGGTGAAAAAGGCGTAGAAACCTGGGCCGGCGATTCCTGGAAGACGGGCGGCGGCCCGGCCTGGGGCACAGGCGTTTATGACCCGGCGTCGAAAACCCTGTTCTGGGCCACCGGCAATCCCTCGCCGGACTGGAACGGCGACACCCGCGAAGGTGACAACCTCTACACCAATTCCGCGCTGGCACTTGATCCCGCCACCGGCGAAATGAAATGGCACTTCCAGTACACCCCGCACGACGTGTGGGATTACGACGCCACCACCGGCATGTTCCTGATCGACCTCCCCGGCAAATCGGGCAAGGTGAAAAGCTTGGTCCAACCGAATCGCAACGGCTTCCTCTATGCGCTGGATGCCAGCAACGGCAAATTCCTGCACGGCACGCAGTACGTGAATCAGCTGAACTGGGCCACGGGGCTCGACGCCGACGGCCGCGCCATCAAAGATCCGAAGTTCGAACCCAAGGCTGGCGGCAACCCGGAGTTCATCTGCCCGGGTAACGTGGGCGGGCAGAACGGTTCGTACACGGCGGCCTACAGCCCGCAAACTGGCCTTCTTTACGTGCCGGTGGTGGAGAGCTGCGGAAAAATGGAGAAGCAGGCGGCCGTCTTCCAGAACGGCCAGCCGTTCTGGGGCGGCGGTCCGGGCGTGATGCAGTCGGAAGAAGGCAAGGCTTACGGCCACTTCTCCGCCTACGACCCGGCCACCGGCAAGCGCAAGTGGACCTGGAACGACGAATACCCGATGGCAGGGGGCACCTTGGCCACTGCCGGCGGCTTGGTGTTCACCGGGAGCCAGACCGGACACGTCATGGCGTTTGACGACAACACCGGCAAGCAGCTCTGGAAGTTCCAGATGGGTTCCGCCGTGCGGGGTCAGCCCATTACTTGGAAAGCTGGCAAGCGTCAGTTCGTCGCGTTCGCGAGCGGCGGCGGCGGTATTGCCGTGCAGATCGTGGGCTCCCCGCCGCTCGACACCCCAGGCAGCTCCCTGGTGGTGTTCGCTCTGCCGGAATGAGGCCCCTCGCCGCGCTGTTTAGCCTGCTCGCCGCCTGCAGTTTTTCTGCGGCGGCGAGTGAGCCGTTGAAAGTGTGCTTGCTCACGCACAACGCGCCGTATTCCGAACAGACGAGCAACAGCGGTTTCGATTTGGCCACCGCAAACGCGGTGGCCGCCGAAATGCAGCGACCACTGGAAGTCGTGTGGGTAAATAACGCCACCAAGGTGGTCGAACTCGAGGACAGCGACTTCCCCGCTCGCAAGCTGCAAAAAGGCGTTTGCGACGTCTTGTTCAGCATTCCCGGGCCGGCCCGCGACAGTCTGCGGGAGACCCCCAGTCTGGCCTTGGGCGCGCCGTACTACGGTGCGAGTTTTCAGATGTATGGCGCGGCCGGCGAGACCCGGCGGGAACTACGGCAACTGCGCGATGTGCCGGTTGCCGTTCAGGCGGCAACGGTCGGCGCCTTCGCGCTCCGTCTGGTGGGCGCCAAAATCAAAACCTGCCTGTCTCCCGAGGAAGTTCTACGTCGGGCAGCCAGCCACGAGGCTGAAATGGCGCTGGTGTGGGGACCTGCCGCAGGCGCGGTGCTCAAAGGCCAGAGAGATCTCAGCATCAGCCCGGTGGCGGGCTATGAGGCGCCGGCGGCGCTGGCCTGGAACGAGCACGCCGCCACCCGTGGCAAGGACGAGGCTTTGCGCAGCGCAATCGACGCCGCGCTGGCCAAGTTGACGAGTTCAGGGCGCCTGCTCCAACTCGCTACGGAAGCCGGTATTCCGTGGCACGCGCCCTTCGCCAAGACGTACTCGCTGGGCGAGATGAATAATCTGCGCTGATCATTCCTGTGCCGGTTTATCTGGCTCGGGGGTGTAGGACTCCCGCAAGTGCACCGGCGCGGGGCGCTTGGTGCGATAGCGCATATTGAGCGACTCGACCAGCAAGGAAAACGCGAGGGCCGAGTAGATATAGCCCTTGGGCACATGGTGGCCGAAGCCGTCGGCCATCAGCACGGTGCCAATGACGAACAGAAATGACAGCGCCAACATCTTGATCGTCGGGTGGGCCGAGACGAATCGGCCAATCGCGCTCGCGAAGCACATCATCAAGCCCACCGACAACACCACTGCCGCCACCATGATGGCCACCTCATCGACCATCCCCACCGCCGTAATAATGGAATCCAGTGAGAACACCAGATCGATGAGGATGATCTGAAAAATCACCGCGCCGAATTTGGCCGTCACCCCGCTTGAGGCCTCGCCCTCCTCGCCTTCCAGCAGTTGATGAACTTCCTTGGTGCTTTTCCAGAGCAGGAACAGACCGCCCGAAATCAGGATTAGGTCGCGACCGGAGATGGCCTTTTCCAGCACCGAAAACAGCGGCGCGGTCAGCCCCACAATCCACGACAGCACAAACAACAGCCCGATGCGCATGAACATCGCGAGAAAAAGCCCGATGCGCCGGGCCCGCTCGCGCTGATGGAGCGGCAGTTTGTCGACGAGGATCGAAATAAAAATCACGTTATCGATGCCGAGCACCAGTTCCAGCGCGGTCAGTGTGAACAGCGCCAGCCAGGCGGCGGGTTGCATCAAGAGTTCAAGCACAACATCTCTCCCTTCAGTGAGCGGTCAGCGGGTCGCCCGCGCGCCCGCTACCTCAGATAAATCCCAGTCTGTATTAATTGCCCGGCGGCGACTACGCTCAAGGCTTCAACCCTGCGGAGTGTCCCCTATGAAAAAGATCTCTCGTGGAAAAGTTCAAAAATATGCGTTCGATAATCGCGACAAACCTTGCTTGAGAGTCAAACAAGGCGAAAAGTTCCAAATCGAAACGGACGACGCCTTGAGCGGCCTGATTGCCGACGATAGCGACCGCCCGGTCGTGCACAGTATGACCGGCGAACACATGGCCAAACTGCAATCCTGTCACCCGCCGCTGTACAACCCGGTGGTGGGCCCGATTTACGTCGAGGGATGTGAAGAAGGCGATGTGCTCGCCGTCACCATCGACTGGATCGATCCGTGGCGCTATGGCTTCTCCGGCATTCTGCCCGGCGTGGGGCCGCTCACCGACTCCCTCAAATATCCGGAATGCGCCGAACCTTATGTTCACGTCATCGAGCACATCCCGGGGCCCAGTGGCCATACCCGCGATGGCACCGCCAAATACTCGGACACCCTTTCCTGGCCGCTCGAGCCGTTCATCGGCACCCTCGCTACCGCCTCACAGCGCGAAGTATTTACCTCGGTGCTCGGGCAAGGCTCGTTCGGCGGCAATATCGACTGCCGGGATATCCGGGCGGGTCACACGATCTATCTCAATTCGTTCAATAAAGGCGGCCTGCTCTACATCGGCGACGTGCACGGTGGTCAGGGCGACACGGAATTTACCGGCATCGCGGACGAAACTCGCGCCACCGTGCAGCTGTCTTGCACCGTGATCAAGAACAAGCGTCTGCCCTGCGTGCGCATCGATAAACCCGACAGCGTGGTCGCGGTGGGCATCAACCTGCCGATGGAGCAAGCCCTGTTCGACGCCACCAGCAATCTCATGGCCTGGCTGGCTGAAGACTACGACGTGCCACCGAAAGATTTGTACGTGCGGATGTCCTGCGACCCCGCGTTCAGAATCAGAACTTATCAGGTGGTGCGAGCGATGACGCTGCAGCATGTGGTCGGCGCCGAATATCCCAAAAACCGGCTGTTCAACGCCCTTGGCACCGGCAAAGGCAGCAACAAGAAACGCAAGAAGGCTCCTTAAGGCCACACAGCCTCCGCGATGACTTCAGACACGCCCGGCTTGCT
>CANFVX010000276.1 GCA_947450495.1 Gammaproteobacteria bacterium | reverse complement strand
CATTGGCACCACCGTTCGCTCGGGGAGAAGGCCCGAACCCTTGGCACCACCGTTCGCCCTGAGCCTGTCGAAGGGCGAGGCCATTGGCACCACCGTTCGCTCGGGGAGAAGGCCCGAACCCTTGGCACCACCGTTCGCCCTGAGCCTGTCGAAGGGCGAGGCTATTGGCACATGAGGGGAACAGGACTCGGCCTCAGAAAATGATGCCGTACCGATAAGCGAACACTGCGCCGGACGGTTGCCTAAGTCACCGGCGGCGGCTGCCCTTCCAGTTGCGGGAGTTCCTGGTTAATACAGGCCCAACTCGGCGCCGCTGCTGTCCAAATGGTGCTGCTGGGCGCACTCAGTTCGGGGTCGTCCAGCGCCCCACCGCGTACGATGACCACCGTGGGCCGCGCCTCTGCAGCGCTGAAGAGTTGCGTGCCGCAGGTCGGACAGAAGTGGCGATGCATCACGTTGCCGCTGTCGGCGATGCTCTGGTAATCCCTCAACTCACCGCTGACCGACATCCCCTCGCGATGAAAAATCACGTTCACCGTACCGCTGCCGGCACCGAGGTACTGGCACAGGCGGCACCAGCACGCCCGGCTGCTAATGGGTGCGGCGGGAAAGCTGAAGCGCACCGCCCCGCACAAACAGCCGCCGGTCACGGCCATCAGGCGTCGTCCGCCGGTTTGGTCAGGCCCAGACGTTCGTAGTAATGCGCCGGGATGTCTTTGGGATCTTTGTAAATCTTGAGCACGCAGTAGTCCCGGCCCAGTTCCGCCGCCGGCTCGGTAATGACAAAGGGATGGCCATCGCGAATGGCGTCCAGCCGCTCCATGGCAATTTCGTGCGTGCAGTACACCGGCACATTGGGTCGGCCGTAGGTCATCCGTTGCGGCGTAGCCACTTTCAGGAAACCGTTGGGGCCTTCGTACTTGCCGGCCGCAATCTGCCGCCCGCCGCTGCCGCAGGGCATCATGCGGATCTCGATTTTCTCGTCGTCCTCACGAACCTCCATCGGCTGCAGATGACCGCGCAGACCGGCGACGAACATTTTGACCTTGCGGGTGAAGTCGTCGCTTTCGTTGATCTTGTGTGCCATCGGCGTCCACCAGGAATCGATGCCGGCGCTCATCACTTCTTCCAGCGCCACGTCGCCGTAACGCTTGCCCACTTCGCTCAGGGTGCCGGTAATCCAGTCGCGATACAGGTCGTGCATCGCAACGAACTCGTTGTACATGCGCTGGGCGAGGCGCTTGGCTTCGTCCGTATTGCCGGCATCGATTTGTTCCAGCACGCAGTCGAGCGAACGCCGCCCCATTTCGCGGAGCTGGTCGTCGTTAAAAATTCTCTTGGTCATTGCAGGCAAGCTCCGCTAGGGCGTTTCAGGCGACGAGGCCGGTGGAAAACCAGCGCCGGGGGTTGTCGATGAGGATAGTTTCGATTTCCTGCTCGCTCATGCCGCGCTCGCGGAGCTGCGGCAAAATCTTGCGGAAGATATGGGTGGAGCGCCAATCGGGCAGCATTTCGAGCAGCTTCTCGAACTGCATCGCGTAAGGCACCGGGCGTCCCAGCCAGCAGACGATGGAATCATGCGAAATCATCACCCGCTCCAGATGACCCGCGTCACGCAGCTTCATGATGTTGTTCACGCGGACTTCGTCGGGCTGGAACATCGAAATGCCGAAGCGATCGAAACCGACATAGCTGCCCCGATCGGCCAGCGACTTCTGGTACTCGAAGTCTGGCGTGCCGTCCGAATGGCCCACGAGTAGCTGTCCGGCCGGGACGCCTTCGCCGGTCACGATGTCGATCTGGTCGTGGCCGCAGGTGGCGTCTTGGGTATGGGAGATGAGCGGCACCCCGGTGATTTTTGCCGCGCGGGCGGCGGCGGTCACCATTTTGCGTTCGTACTCGCTCACCTGATTCGCGCCGGTCGCCATCTTGATTACGCCGGCCTTGATGCCGGTGTCGCCGATGCCCTGTTCGATTTCCTGCACAAAAATCGCCGTGACTTCTTCCACCGGGAGATTGCGGAAGGTGTAGGTGTTGCCCTCGGCTTCGAAATACATGCCGGTGGCGCAGATGATGCGCATGCCGCTCCTCTGGGAGAGCTCGGCCAGAAACACCGGGTCGCGCCCCAGATCCATCGGGCAAGGATCGAGAAAGGTGCCGACGCCGTGGCCCTGAAGTTCCTGCATCTGATCCACCGCACGCGCCATCGCCTCATCGCGCTTGAACTTGGGCGCCCGGGCGTCGAGCTCCCAGCCCGGATAGCCCACCAGCACGTGCTCATGCACCAGGGTGCGACCGAGTTCGGCCGGTGTCGCCGTACCGGTCGTCGTTTGGATTGTGTTCAATGCCATTGCGGTCTCCCCTCGCGTTGTTTTCACTGCATTCTAGTGCTCGTTCGAGCACTCGCAAGCCGCTAAAAAAATGGCGCGGTGCGGCATCGAATGTCCGGAAAAATTGCGCCTTCCATACGCTTCGGTATGTCCATTACACTGCGCGTCGCCCGGTGCCCGGCACGGGTCAAACACTCACATCTGACGTCCTTGGGAGTAAGAGGCTTTGCGCGCAACCGATACCCAAAATCCCGACTACTTCCACAAAGTGGTCGACTGCCAGTGGGCCTGCCCGGCTCATACCCCGGTTCCCGAATACATTCGTCTGATCAGCGACGGCCGCTATGCCGATGCGTACATGGTCAACTGGAAGTCGAATGTGTTCCCCGGCATCCTCGGCCGCACCTGCGACCGTCCGTGCGAACCCGCCTGCCGTCGCGGCCGCGTGGAAGATCACAATGCCGATAAGCCCGAACCCGTCGCCATTTGCCGCCTGAAACGCGTTGCGGCAGACAATAAAGGCGATGTGAGCGAGCGGATGCCCAGCGCCCCCGCCCAACGGAACGGCAAGCGCATCGCCTGCATCGGCGCCGGTCCGGCCTCACTCACGGTGGCGCGCGACCTTGCCCCTCTGGGCTATGAAGTCACGGTGTTCGACGGCGACCCGAAAGCGGGCGGCTTCATGCGCACCCAGGTGCCGCGCTTCCGCCTGCCGGAATCCGTCATCGATGAAGAAACCGGTTACATCCTTAATCTTGGTGTGGAATTCCGGGGCGGTGAGCGGATCGACTCCCTCAAGGCACTCCTCGGTCAGGGCTTCGACGCCGTGTTTTGCGGCAGTGGCGCGCCGCGCGGCCGCGATCTGGAAATCCCGGGTCGTCAGGAAGCCGCCGCCAATATCCACATCGGCATCGACTGGCTGTCCTCGGTCTCCTTCGGCCATATCGAAACCATCGGCAAGCGCGTCATCGTGCTGGGCGGTGGTAACACCGCGATGGACTGCTGCCGGTCGTCCAAGCGTCTGGGCGGCGAGGATGTGAAAGTCATCGTCCGTTCCGGCTTCGACGAAATGAAAGCCTCGCCCTGGGAAAAAGAAGACGCCCAGCACGAAGGCATTCCCTTCCTGAACTACTACGTGCCGAAAACCTTCGTGCACGACAACGGCAAGCTCACCGGCATGACCTTCGAAAAAGTGAAGGCCGTGTACGACGAGCGTGGCCGCCGCAGCCTGGTGCCCACCGGCGAGCCGGACGAACTGGTGCCCTGCGACGACGTGCTGGTGGCGATTGGTCAGGAAAACTCCTTCCCCTGGATCGAACGCGACCTCGGGCTTGAGTTCGACCAGTGGGGCCTGCCGGTGCTGGACGAGAAGACCCTGCAGTCCACTATTCCCAACGTGTTCTTTGGCGGCGACTCCGCGTTCGGCCCGAAGAACATTATCTGGGCGGTGGCGCATGGCCATGAGGCCGCCATCTCTATCGATCGTTTCCTGAGCAATCAGGCCCTGTCCGAGCGCCCCGCCCCGCACGTGAATCTGATCTCCCAGAAGATGGGCATTCACGAATGGAGCTACGACAACGACATTTCCCGCGAACTGCGCCACGCGGTGCCGTGGACCGCGGCGGAAATCGCACTGAAGAGCATCAAGATTGAAGTGGAACTTGGCTTCGACGCCAAAACCGCCTTCGAAGAAGCCCAGCGCTGCCTGAACTGCGACGTCCAAACCGTGTTTGCGCCGCCGCTCTGCATTGAATGCGACGCCTGCGTCGACATCTGCCCGATGGACTGCATCAGCTTTACGCCAGACGGCGAAGAAGCCGATGTGCGCAAGCGCCTCACTGCGCCGGCCGAGAATCTCACGCAAGACCTGTATGTCTCAGCCCCGCTGAAGACTGGCCGGATCATGGCGAAAGACGAGGACGTCTGCCTGCACTGCGGCCTGTGTGCCGAACGTTGCCCCACCGGCGCGTGGGACATGCAGAAATTCCTGCTGGAGATGGCGCACGCCAACGATGGTTGCGACACCCGTAAAGCCTCGAGGAAAGCCGCATGAGCGCGATTGCTGCAGTCAACGATTTCGTTATCAAATTTGCCAATATCAACGGCTCCGGTTCGGCCTCGGCCAACGAACTCTTCGCCAAGTCCATCCTGCGGATGGGCGTGCCGGTAAGCCCGCGAAACATTTTCCCGTCGAACATTCAGGGCCTGCCGACCTGGTACGAAGTGCGCGTGAACGAGCGCGGCTGGCTGGGTCGCCGTGGCGGCGTCGACATGATGGTCGCCATGAATCCCCAGACCTGGGACGCCGACCTCAAGGAAATCGAGCCGGGCGGGTATCTGTTCTATGACAACTCGAAGCCGATGCCGGCCTCGAAGTTCCGCACCGACATCAACGTCATCGGCATGCCGCTGACCGAACTCTGCAACGCCACCTACAGCGATCCGCGCCAGCGCCAACTGTTCAAGAACATCATCTACGTGGGCGCGCTGTCCGCGCTGCTGGATATGGACGCTGACGCCATCGCGACGCTGATTGGCGAGCAGTACAAAGGCAAGGAAAAGCTCCTCGCACCCAACCTCAACGCGCTGAAAATGGGCCGCGACTGGGTGATGGAAAACCTGCCGCATCCGATT
>CANFVX010000275.1 GCA_947450495.1 Gammaproteobacteria bacterium | reverse complement strand
CGGCGCGCGCGTGCCGGCCCGTTCAGGCTTCGACAGGCTCAGCCCGAACGGGGTTTGGGCTTGTCGGTGCAATCTGCCGTTCGCACTGAGCTTGTCGAAGTGCGCGTTGTGGCACTCGAAATTTTGATGTCTGCACATTTAGCGAGTTTTTACGCTGACCCCAAATTCCCGCAGGCGACGCGAGGCCCGTTCATCCTTCGACAGGCTCAGGACGAACGGGCTCTCAATCCCGCCGCAACATCCTCCCGGCGACAGCTTGCACCACCGCTCGCGTCGACACCGTTCGTCCTTGTCGAAGGGCGAGTTCTGGCAGTGGCATCCGGGCGACGCGAGGCCCGTTCATCCTCCGACAGGCCCGAACGGGGTTCGGGTTTGTCCGCACAATCTGCCGTTCGCACTGAGCCCGTCGAAGTGCGCGTCGTGGCACTCGACATTTTGATGTATGCCCATTCAGGAGTTTTTACTCTGACCCCAAATTCCCCAAAAGCCCCTGAGGCTGGCTGAACGCCGGGTCGCAGGGTAGCCTCTCGCTTCGCTTCTACGTTCCACCGTTCCGCCGGAGGGCACCATGCACGAGTACACGATTATTGACGTCGATACCCATGTGACCGAAGTGGCTGATTTATGGACCCGCCGCGCGCCGGCGACGATGCGCGACCGGGTGCCGCGCGTGGAGACCGACGCCCGGGGCCGCGATTTCTGGTATCTGGGCAGCGACCGCGTGGCGCCGGTGGGCCTCACCGCCACCGCCGGTACCGGCGACTTCAAGGAACCGCCGAAAGGCTATTCCGACATGCATCCCGGCGCTTTCGATGCGCAGGCGCGCCTCGAGTACATGGACCGCACCGGGATCTGGGCGATGGTGCTCTATCCCAACGTGGGCGGCTTTGGCGCCCAGGAATTCCTCAAGCTGCGCGACCCGGAACTCATGCTCACCTGCGTGCAGATTTATAACGACTGGCAAACCGAGTGGGCGAGCGCGGATGCAAGACGCCTGCTGCCCATTACCTCTATTCCGTTCTGGAATGTGGCCGCTTCGGTGCGCGAAATCCGACGCTGTGCGGCGATGGGCCATCGCGGGATTCTCTTCACCGGCGACCCGCAGTCTTTCGGCATGCCGGTGCTCGGCGACCATCACTGGGATCCGCTGTGGGAAGTGGCGGTCGAACTCGATCTGCCGGTGAGCTTTCACATTGGCTCCGGCAACATGGAAGCCGGACTGCTGCGCGACAAGGTCAAAACCTACGGTCGCATGGCCGCGTTTGCGGGCTTTTCCGTGGAGCTGTTTCTTAACAACGGCCGCCAGCTCTGCGACCTGCTGATGAGCGGCGTGCTGGCGCGCTATCCCAGCATTCGCTTTGTGTCGGTTGAAAGCGGCATTGGCTGGGTGCCGTTTGTGCTCGAAGCGATGGACTATCAGTTCCTCGGCAACCGGGTGCGCGAAGACCGGCCGGAGCTGACGCTGCTGCCCTCCGAATACTTCAAGCGCAATGTCTACGCCTGTTACTGGTTTGAACAAACCGCGCCGCGCCAGCTGCTGAGCTCACTGAGTGTCGACAACATTCTGTTCGAGACCGACTTCCCGCATCCCACCTCGCTCTATGGCGACGACGTGAAAGCCCGCATCGAGAGCGGGCTGGGCACGGTGGACGCGGTCACGCGGCGCAAGATTTTGTGGGACAACGCCGCCGCGCTCTACAAAGTCACCCCACCGTCGGTGCAGGCGGCCTGAGCGTGCCGCGCATCGCGGTCATCGCGGGCGATGGCATTGGCCGCGAGGTGGTGCCGGAAGGTCTGCGCGTGCTGGAAGCCGCCGCCACGCGCTTTGATCTCAATCTGCAGTTCGATCATTTCGACTTTGCGTCCTGTGACTACTACCAGCGCCACGGCGCCATGCTGCCGGCGAACTGGAAAGACCAGATTGGCGGGCACGAGGCGATTTTCTTTGGCGCCGTCGGCTGGCCGGCGAGTGTGCCGGACCATATCTCGGTGTGGGGTTCGATCATCACTTTCCGGCGGGAATTCGACCAATACGTGAACCTCCGCCCGGTGCAGCTGATGCCCGGCGTGCCGTGTCCGCTGGCCAATCGCAAGCCCGGCGAGATCGATTTTCTGGTGGTGCGAGAAAACACCGAAGGCGAATACAGCCACATGGGCGGGCGCATGTTCGCCGGCACCGAGCGCGAGCTGGTGGTGCAGGAAACGGTGATGACCCGTCACGGCGTGGACCGCGTGTTGCAGTACGCCTTCGAACTCGCCGCGCGCCGCCCGCGCAAGAAACTGACCTCGGCCACCAAGTCCAACGGGCTCTCCATCAGCATGCCGTTCTGGGATGAGCGCGTCGCCGCGATGGCCGCGCGCTTTCCCGATGTCGCGGTGGACCAGTTCCATATCGACATCCTCACCGCGCATTTCGTGCAGCACCCGGACTGGTTCGATGTGGTGGTGGCGAGCAATCTCTTCGGCGACATTCTGTCCGACCTTGGGCCGGCGTGTACCGGCACCATTGGCATTGCGCCATCGGCCAATCTCAATCCGGAACGACGTTTCCCGAGTCTCTTCGAGCCGGTGCACGGCTCGGCGCCGGACATTGCCGGTCGCGGCATTGCGAATCCCATCGGGCAGATCTGGTCGGCGGCTTTGATGCTCGATTTTCTCGGGCACACTGCCGCCCATGACGCCATCCTCACCGCCATTCGCGCGGTGCTGGCGGCCGGCCCGCAACACGCCCCCTTAACCCCGGACCTTGGCGGCACCGCCAGCACCGTTGACCTCGGGCGTGCGATTGCCGCCGCGCTGGCTTAACGCTCAACCGCCCCCACGAAAGCCCTATGAACGACGACATTATCGAACGCCTGGAACTCCGACTCGTTTGGCTGGAAAGCGCCAATCAGGAATTGAGCGAAGAGCTTTATCGCCAACAACGCGAAATTGAAGTGCTACGCCTGCGGCTCGGCAAAGTGCAGGAGCGGCTGGATGAGGCGCTGGCCGAAGCGGCCGAAGAACACTCCCCGTTTGACCCTGCGGCAGAACGTCCGCCGCATTACTGAAAGATTTCTATGGCGCTCAAAGCCACCATCTTCAAGGCCAATCTGCAGGTCAACGACCTCGATCGCCACTATTACACCCTGCATCCGCTGACCATGGCGCAGCATCCCTCCGAAACCGATGAGCGGCTTATGGTGCGGCTGCTGGCGTTCGCGCTCCATGCGGATGAAGCGCTGGAATTTGGCAAGGGACTAAGCTCGGACGAGCCCACGCTGTGGCAGAAAGACGCCACCGGTTTGATTGACCTCATCATCGAAATTGGCCTGCCGGACGAGCAGCTCTTGCGGCGCTACTGCGGGCGGGCCAAACAGGTGGTGGTGTATGCCTACGGCGGGCGCACGGTGCCGTTGTGGTGGAGCAAGAACGCGTCCGCGCTGGCGCGGTTGAACAATCTGCAGGTGATTGAGCTCGCGCCCGAAACGACCGAGCCGCTCACCGCGCTCGCCACCCGCACGATGAGCCTGCAGTGTCTGGTGAGCGATGGCGACGTGCAGATTATTGCGAACGACTCGGTGGTGCCGGTGCTGCGCACGGCGCTGAAGTAAAGCCGCCCGCTTTATTTACTCCGCGCGATCAAATCTCGCCCATTCCCGCACGTAACGGTGCTGGGCCGGCGTTTGCGGCGACTGCGGATACCGGTCGCGTTTGGCCACCGTTTGCCAATGCTGGGCAATGGTCGCCAGCGCCTGCTCGCCGGTGTGACCCTGCCGCACCAGCCAGCAGCCGGCAATCAGCCCGGTGCGGCCAATGCCGCCCCAACAGTGCAAATACACCGGCGTGCCGGCGGCGTGGAGGGCGTCCAGCCGGTTAAGAATCTGGCGCGTGTGCTCTGGCGTGGGCGGGACCGACATGTCGGGCAGGCCCCAGTGCTCGTAGCCCACAGACTCGCCCTCAGGCACCGCCAGCGTGGGCAGCATGTGCGCATAGGGCGGAAGTCCATCCGCTGGCTGGGTGAGGTCGATGAAATGTCGCACCCCGCTATCGACGATGCCCTGCAAGCGCGCCCGGAAGGCGGCCACGGAGAGCGCGCCGGGGAATTCCCCGGCCAGCAGCCGCGCGGGTGCTAACCAGTAGCAGTTGTCGTGGGGTCGGGTTAGCGACATGGCGTGAATTGTTTATTGCGGAGCGGACCCGGAGTGTAAACCGAGTCTCGCGCGTCGCCGCCTAGCCCGGATATTTTTCCCACAGCCGTTGCGTGCTCTCGGCCGTGGCTTTGTCGTCGCCGAGGTCCCACTGCGGCCAGTCGTACAGATCGCCGGCGAGTTCGGTAATGACCTCGCGCAACTCGAGCGGCGCCCGCCACTGCGCCGGGATGGCGTCTACCCCGAAGGCGGCGCCAAGCAAATTGCCGGTAAGCGCAGCGGTGGCGCCGGAGTTGCCATCGTGATTGACCGCCAGCAACACGCCGTGCTCGAAGTGCTCTGCCACCAGCGCGCAGTACACCGCGACGCCCAAGGCTTCTTCGGCCACCCAGCCAGCGCCCAGCCGGGCGATGCACTCGGCGGGCGGGCTTCCGCTGTCTGCCAGCGACAGGGCCAGCGTGAGGGCTTTGGTCGTCGGGTGGTGGTGCAGCCTATCCGCCAGCAAGGGCAGGGTGAGGTTGAGCGCGTCGCGCAGCGAGGCGCCGCCCAGCAGCTGCAAGACGAGCAGCGCCAGCACGCCGGCCGGCAGCACGCCATCCGGATGTCCGTGGGTAAGGCGCGCAATGCTCACGCCTAAGTCGAAAGTGTCTTCCGGATCTCGCGACAGGATCGCGCTGTGGGCGAGCAAGCCCACCGGCGCACTCCGGGTGAGGGCGCCGCAGTCCTTGCTGTGGTTCTCCGCCGGGGTGTCCAGCTGACGCATGTCTCGCAGCACCTCCAGGCAAGTGGACGCGCTGCTACGGCGACTGTGCAGCGCGGGCTGCCGGAACAACCAGCCCGCGAGGTCGGCCTTCTGG
>CANFVX010000274.1 GCA_947450495.1 Gammaproteobacteria bacterium | reverse complement strand
GGTCGTTTCGGTAATTTCCGCCGCCACCAGCCAGCGCGGCGGTTTCTCGCGCAGCGAGGACGCTGGATGGAGGCGAAAACGCAGGTTCCGACAGCCGACGTAGCGTTGCCCTTCCTCCCGTCTGCCGATACGGAGCGCGAAACCGGCGAGCAGGGTTTGATGGACCGCCCGATAGCCACCCGGACTCTCATTGGGCTGCAGGTTCAGTTTTAATGCCGCCGTGCGGAGCTGCGCGTGGATAGACTGCCATTCGCGGGCCCGGCGCCACGACCAGAAGCGCTCACGACAGAAGCTGACTTGCTGGCGCCGCGAGCGCTCGGCAAACCCAGAGGCGAGCGTCTCCCAGGCCGTGAGCAACCAGCGAAATTCGGATTTCCGGTCGGCGGTCGCGGCGTGCACGGCTTCTGCCTCCGACCTTTGCTCGCGCGGCCATTCCCGGATATCTCCCGCGCTGAGCCCTGCCGTGATGATCAGTGCCTCATTCAGGCAGCCGGCCGGGCCCGCGGCCAGCACAATGCTGGCGAGGCGAGGGTCCAGCGGTAAGCGTGCCAGTTGCCTGCCCAGTGCGGTAATGCGCAGGGCGTCATCCAGCGCCCCCAGTTCCCGCAGCAGCGTGTAACCATCGTTGACCGCGCGCGGGCTGGGCGGATCGAGGAGCGGGAAATCACTGAGCGCCGGCAAGGACAAGTCGCATAGCCGCAAAATGACCCCGGCCAGATTCGAGCGCAGCAGCTCGGGTTCCGTATGGGCCGGACGCGCGGCGAAATCCTCTTCGCTGTAGAGCCGCACGCAAATGCCGGCCCGTTCACGACCGCAACGCCCCTTGCGTTGGTCGGCGCTGGCCTGCGAGTTCGGCACAATCGGCAAGCGTTGCAGTTTGCTCCGAGGGCTGTAACTGCTGATGCGCACCAGGCCGGCGTCGATCACATGGCGCACACCCGGCACGGTGAGTGAGGTTTCAGCCACGTTGGTGGCCAACACAACGTGACGTCGAGCGTGAGGCGTGAAGATTTTCTGCTGGTCGGCGTTCCCCAGGCGCGCATAGAGCGGCAGCACCTCGGTCTCGGCCAGCTTCGCGCCGCGCAGAAAATCCCGCGCTTCGAGAATTTCGCGTTCACCCGGCAGAAAAACCAGAATGTCTCCGCGCGCCTCAAGGTCGAGTTCGTGGATCACCCGGAGCAGGGTCTGATTCAACTCGCCCTCCTCCCCTTCCTCCGGTGGGCGATAGCGCAGATCGATCGCGTGACTCCGTCCGGGCACATCCACCAGCGCTGCACCGGCAAAAAAATCCTGATAGCGCTCGGCCTCGATGGTGGCTGAGGTCAAGACCAGTTTCAGCTCAGGCCTGCGTTGCAGCAGTTTCCGCAGGTATCCCAGCAGCAGGTCGACGTTGACCGAACGCTCGTGGACTTCATCAATGATGATGGTGTCGTAGGCGAGCAACTGACGGTCGTGATTGATCTCTTGCAGGAGAATGCCGTCGGTCATCACCTTCACGCGGGATGCCGGGCTCAATATCTGCTCGAAACGGGTCTGAAACCCAACGCCCTGCCCGACCACGGTCCCGGTTTCCTGCGCCAACCGGCCGGCAATTGCGCGTGCCGCCAGCCGTCGCGGTTGGGTCAGGCCAATGCGACCCAGCAAGCCGCGTCCCAAATCCATGCAGAGCTTGGGCAACTGGGTGGACTTCCCTGAGCCCGTCGCGCCACACACGATAGTGACCTGATGCGCCGCCAGTGCCGCCAGCAGACGCTCTCGATGGGCGGCCAAGGGCAACTCAGGCGGCAGTTCCAGCTTGGGACGCCACTGGCCTCGCAGCGCGAGCAGGCGCGCCGACGCGCGGCAGCGCTGTCGAAACTCGCGTAACAACGCCACCGCCTGCTGTCGTCCCTCGGGATTCGCGCCAAAGCGACCCACTCGCTCGAGCAAGCGATGCAAACGAGGGCGCTCAGCCCAAGCGACCCCCGCCAGCGCCTGCCGCCAGCACGGGTTGATCAGGAGACTGCTCCGGGTGGCGCGGCTGTCAGCGACCATCAGCGCGGCTCCCGGCAAAAATGCCAATGAGCCGCCCTCGCGCGCGGTGTAGCAGGGATAAAGTATTCAAGCGCTGAAGCCGACCAGTAGAATGCGGGCACCTTAGGGAAGGACCGCTACGGTGTCGATTGGGTTCGTTGCCACACACCTAACAAGCGCCGTTTGATTTTGTGAGGCTCGACCGATAGATTCGGCCGTATCCGGTTGAGTCATTTAACTTTACTTCATCACCTGTGGATCAAGAATGCTGACTTTTGACATCGCCGGTGGACAGATAGACGGCGCCCGCGACTATCAGGAAGACGCCTATCTGGTCACGCGACTCGGTGACTCGAACAGCAAGAAGAGCGCCTCGCTGATTATCGTGGCCGACGGGATGGGCGGTCATGCGGCCGGTAACGTGGCCAGCAATATGGCGGTGCAGACCTTCAACAAGCACCTGACCAGCAATTACCCGTCCACCGAACTCGCCAAAGTGCTAAGGCAGGCTGCCCTGCAGGCCAACAACTCCATCGCCGAGACCGTGCGCGAGACGGCGGCGCTGAAGGGCATGGGTTGCACCTTGGTGGCAGCGGTTATTGATGACAAATTCCTGCGCTGGGTGAGCGTCGGCGACAGCCACCTGTACGTGGCCCGCGGCACCGAACTGCATAAAAAGAACGCCGACCATAGCTATGGCGGTTTTCTCTCCCGGATGGCGGCTCAGGGCAAATCCATCGAACCTGAGCCCGGTTTCTCTCGCAACATGTTGATGAGCGCCCTGACGGGCGATGAAATTGCCGAAATTGATTGCCCCGACACCCCCTTCGAACTGCAGGCCGGCGACCGCCTGATCATCGCCAGTGACGGTTTGGATACGCTGGGCACCGGCAAGTTGCTCGGTTTGCTGGCGAAGGCAAACTCGGCCAAGGACTGCGCGGATGCCATCCTGAAAGGGGTGCAAGACGCCAAAATGCCCCGACAGGACAACACCACGGTCGTGGTGGTAGTGGTCGGGGAGCAAGCTGAATTCAAGGCGCGGCCCACGCCCCCGCCGATGGCGACCAGCGAATCAGCGCCGAAGCCCGCGTCCATGTCCATGGCGGCGCCCAGTCGGCCACTCGGGCGAACGCCGATGCCCCAGCCGGTGGTGTTACCGCCGCGCAGGAAGCCACAGGGCAACCGGGCGATCCTGATCGTGCCCGGCGTCTTGCTTGTCGGTGTGATTACCGCCATGTGGTTCACGTTCCAGAGGCCCGATGTCCAGGCACCGCCGCTGATGGACGACAGCGCGGCAGTAGTTCCGCATCCGGCAAATTCCCCGGTCGAGCCACAGGATTCGCCAGCGACCCCGTCAGAAACCGCTCAACCGGCCGCGACGACGTCCGCAAACTCCACGCCCACCGCATCTGCTACAGGCACTGCGCCCGTTGCCGGTTCAGGAAAGGTCTTTGTCGATGGGCCTGGCCCCGAAATGGTCATCATCCCGGCCGGTCGCTTCACGATGGGCGCATCGGATGCAGAAGATGTGTACGCCGAGCGACCGGCGCACGAAGTCGAGATCAAGGCCTTCGCCATCAGCACCCATGAGGTGACCGCCGGCGAGTTCGCGCGGTTTGCGGGTAAGCAAGCGGGTAACAGCCGGCTTCCCGCGGCTTTCGTGTCCTGGAATCAGGCGCTGGCCTATACCCGATGGCTGTCCGCGCAGACGGGCAAGCGTTATCGACTGCCCTCTGAGGCGGAGTGGGAATATGCCGCGCGTGCTGGCACCACCACGCCCTACTGGTGGGGCCGTACGCTGGGTGAAAACAACGCTCACTGCTTCGCCTGCGAATCGGGATTGGACCCGCGCAAGAGCACGCAGGTGGGTCGCTTCAAGCCCAATGCCTATGGCCTATACGACACGGCGGGCAATCTTGAAGAGTGGGTCCACGATTGCTTCCATGCGAATTATCAAGGCGCCCCCACCGACGGCAGCGTGTTCGAGGGCGGAGACTGCCCGAATCGCGTGGTCCGGGGAGGCGCTTTCTCCAGCGGCCCGCAGGGCCTGCGGGTGACAGCGCGCAACAAGTTCTCCCAGAGCAGCGCCAACGACGGCCTCGGCTTTCGCGTGGTGCGCGAACCCTGAGCAGCGCCACCGTGCGTTAAAGCGGGCCTTCGGGTAGCGCCTCCTCCACAACCGGCCTGAGCGTCCACAGCAGCACTAACGCCGGTAGCGCGAGACCGCAGGAAACGGCAAAGAACATTGGCCACCCCCAGCCGGCGACCAGCCCCGCAATCGGCCCGAGTACCACCCGCCCCACGCTCGCTAGCGCGCTGAGCAAGGCAAACTGGGTGGCCGTATAGCGGGCATCACACAGGGCCATGATCAGTGCGACATGCGCACAGGTGCCCATCCCCCCGCAGAAGTTCTCCAGCATCACCACCAGCATCATCCCCGTCAGCGACTTGCCGCCTAGGGCAAGCGCCAGAAACCCAAGGTTGGTCAGCGCCTGCAAGGCGCCGAATACCATCAACGCCCGCCACAAACTCATCCGCAACATCAGCGCACCGCCGAGAATGCCCCCGGCCAGCGCCGCCGCGATGCCGACGCCTTTGTAGATTGCGCCAATTTCGGTGAGCGAGAAGCCCTGCCCCCGAATAAAAAAGGTTTGCGCCAGCGCGCCTGCAAACTGGTCACCCATCTTGTAGAGCACCACGAAGAGCAACAGCGGCAATAAACGTGAGCGCCCCAGCAACTGGCGGAGGGGCGCTGCCAGCCCGCGCTCATCGGGATTTGCGGGGCTCAAGGTTTCGGGGATCTCAGGCTCCCTGGCCAGCAAAGACACCAGACACCCCAGCAGCATCAGGCCGGCCATGCAGAGATAGGTCGCGCGAAATCCCCAGCGGTCGGCGAGCATCAGCGCGCCGGCGCCGGAAGCAAACATGGCCAGCCGGTAGGCGGCAACCGAATATCCAGTGCCCAACCCCCGCGC
>CANFVX010000273.1 GCA_947450495.1 Gammaproteobacteria bacterium | reverse complement strand
TGTTGGCGCCGCGAGCACAACGCGGAAAGCACCGCTGTCCTGCAGCGCCCGCACGAGCAGTGGCATCAGCATGTGTGCCGGTGTCGCCACCCATTCGTGGAAGGCAAAGGCTTCAATTTCATGCGGCCGGCGGAGATAGACCATGCGGCTGCTGTCGTAGCCCGGCGCAGGGCGTGGCAGGTCCACCGTGAGAACCGGTGCGCCCGCTGCCGCTGGCCGCGCTACAGATTCCGGCTTCCCGACTTCCAGCGTGAAGCGGGCGGGCGGTGGCGCCGACTTCGGCAACAGCCCGCCGGTGCAGGCCATCAGCAGCGTCGTGCCTGCGGCGAGCAGCAGCCCGCAAGTGAGCTGCCGTCGCTGCGGATTGGCGACACCTGTTCCAGGTCCAGCAAGAGGATTGTTCATCGGGCTGTCTCGCCCGGTCCTGGGCGCAGTGGTGGGTTCCCCATCAGCAGGCTGTTGGGGCTGCGAGTGGTCTGGTCGCTGAGTTGGCGCACTGACAGCGCGAGCTGACTCAACTCCGCCATGAGTCGCGCGAGATCGGGCAAGGTCTCGCTACCGAGATGACGCACCCGTTGCGTGGTTGCATCGGCCGCATCCCCCACACTTACGCTGGCCGAGCGCGCACCATCCGCCATGCGCTCGACCGCCTGCGCGCTGGCGGCGATGTGCTCCAGTGCTGGACCGAATCGCTCGCCGGCGCGAGCCATCAGCGTGGCTGCGCGCGCGGCATCGGCCAGCCCCGTTTCAAGCGCTGCCCGCTGACCGGCAAGACTGTGGGTCAGGAGCGCAGCGTCGGCCAGCACGGACTTCAGAGCGGTTCGGTTCTCAACATCGAAGACAGCGTTGAGGTTGTTCGACATGTGGTCGACGTTGCTCAGCACGCCGCTCAGCACGTTCTCAAGTCGGGCGCTCAGCGACGGCTTGAAGGGGATTGTCGGGGCCGTGCCATTGGCGTCGGGGAGCAGCGGTTGCGATGCGAGGCGGCCGCCACTGAGTTCGACGTAGGCGATCCCGGTGAGGCCCTGAGTCTTCAACACGGCCACGCTGTCGTGCTTTATCGGTGTGCCCTCCATTACAAGAAAGTGCAGGCGGACCTTTTGCGGGTCGCCCGGGTCGATTGCGATGCGATCGACTTTGCCGAAGTCCACGCCCAGATATTTCACGGGCGCATCGATACTCAACCCGGCCACCGACTCCTCGATGAGCGCCTGATAGGGCACCATCGCCTGACCGCTACCCAGTCCGGTGGCCAGCCACAGCACGCCCGCCACCAACACCGCGCCCAGGAAAAGCACGAAAGCACCAACCAGTGCGTAGTTGACCTTGTCGTCCATGCCGGGCCTGTCAGGCTGCAGCACGGCGTGCCCTGGGGCCCGCCTCGCGGTGATTGGTGAAATAGGCCGCAACGGTCGGCTGGCTGTCCTGCGACAGCTCATCCATCGTGCCCAGTGCCAGCACGCGGCCATCACCGAGGACAGCGACGCGGTCGCAGACCTGCCATAGGAGATCGAGGTCGTGGCTCACGATGACTATCGTGGGGTCGAACAGCGCCTGCGTGCGCAGGATCAGTTCGTCCACGCCGCCGGAACTGGCGGGATCCAGCCCCGACGTCGGCTCGTCGAGGAACAGTAATTCAGGATCGAGCGCGATGGCACGCGCCAGCGCGGCTCGCTTGAGCATGCCACCACTCAGTTCGCTGGGAAGCTTGAGCCCAGCCTCTGGCGGCAGGCCGGTCAGTGCCAGCTTCCATTCGGCGATGCTGTCGATCAGCGCGTCGTCCAGTGCGCTATGTTCGCGCAAGGGCAAGCCGACGTTCTGGCGCACCGACAGCGATCCAAACAGGCCACCGCGCTGGAACATCACCCCCCAGCGCCGGCGCATCGCCTGGCCCTGCGCCGCATCGAGCGTCGCGAGATCCTGGTCGAACACGCGTACCTCGCCCGAATTGGGACGCTGCAGGCCAATCATTTCCCGCAACAGCACTGATTTGCCGGAGCCGCTGCCGCCGGCCAGCCCCAGAATCTCGCCGCGCCGCACGCAGAGATTGAGTCCCTCGTGCACCGTGTGTGAGCCAAAGCGAGTGCAGATCTCGCGTAGCTCGATCACATCACCGGTGGGCGCTGTCATGTCACAGTCTCAGCACGCTGAAGGCGACCGAGAACAGCGCATCGGCCACGATCACCAGAAAGATGGACTGCACCACGCTCAAGGTTGTCTGCCGCCCCACGCTGTCGGCACTGCTCTTCGTGCGTAAGCCCTGGAAGCCGCCGACGGTGGCGATGATGAGCGCGAAGACGACCGACTTGCCGACGCCAAGCAGCAGCGCTGAGCCATGGATCACGCGGCCGAAACGGTCGATGAACTCCGCATAGCCAATATCCAGTCGCGAGCGCGCCATCACCATGCCGCCGAACACGCCGGTGATATCGGCAAACACCGTAAGCAACGGCAAGGCCACGACCATTGCAGCGACCTTGGGCAGCACCAGACGCTGCAGGGGATCGATGCCGATGGTGCGCAAGGCGTCGACCTCCTCGGCAACCACCATCGTGCCGAGCTGCGCGGCGTAGGCTGATCCCGAGCGTCCGGCGATGATGATGGCACCGATCAGCGGCGCGAACTCGCGCAGCATCGCGTAGCCGATTAACTCCACGACGAATACGTTGGCGCCGTAGTGCCGCAGCTGGTCGGCCCCCTGGTAGGCCACCACCACGCCCAGCAGGAAACTCGTGAGGCCGATGATAGGCAGCGCGTCGTAGCCGTCAATCTGGATCTCGTGCCCGATGGTCCGCAGCCACCACCCACGCCGATGCCGGAGTGGACCAAAGGCGGCGAGCGCGATTTCTCCCACGAAACGCAGGAACGCCAGCGCCCGGGAAGCCGCGCCGACCGCAGCCATGCCGAGTCGTTCCCGCAGCTTGAATCGCGGCGGTGTGGGAACGGGCAGCGCTGCATCGGTCTGCACTTCCTTCATCAGCGTCGCCGCATCGAGTGGCCAGGCCAGCAGCGACGGCGCAGGTGCATTCGGCCCAAGCCAACGCCGCAGCACCCACGCACCGGCGGTGTCAAATTCGTCCAGCGCCGATCCATCCAGCGTGACCAGCTTCGTGGCTGCGACCGCCAAGGCTTGTGATTTCAACACCGGACCAAGACCTTCAATCGTCCACCGACCGCTCAGGCGCCAGACTTCATCCGGTCCATGGACCAGCGCAGCCTCGAGCGGCGCGGCGGCGGCTGGGCGAGGGGCGTCGGGCATGTGGGCGCGGATTCAGGGGCGAATCAGGGCGCCGTCGGCGTCCAGATCGGCGGCCTTGTTAAAACGCCTGCGCTCCAGCGCAACAAGATAGTGGTGCGCGAGAAGTTTGCTCTGCGCCGCCTGCTCGGCATCGAACCGCAGCACTTGTGGCAGTGGGTGGTCGACGAAGGCGACGGAACGAGTGAGCCTCATGTCAGTGAGGAACTCGCCACGGGCGTGACCCGCGCAGCTTTTCTGGCCCTTTTGCTCGCCAGCACGGTGGTCTGTGAAAAGCGGGGCGCTTGATGGCATGACGAAGACTCGATTTAGTGACCAGTCTGGGACGCTAGCGTGCGCGCCTAGCGGGGTCTGTGCGGCGACAGACCGACCCGGGCTGGCAGCCGTGGCTGAATCGCGACTGCATCAGTTCAATAACGCTCTGTCGCCAGTCATTGCAGCTGAAAAACTCAAACCAGTGCTCGGGATTGGTTGACCACGCCATGGTCGCCTGACTCCGTTTCCCTGCCGCACGTCGGTTAACTCGAAGGCGCCCCCGCTTCTTCCGGTCGAAGTAGAAAACGGAGAAGTTCAATCCATACGCTGGCCCGACGGTGGGCGCACGAGACTACCTGGTGCGGAAATCGAGGACGGTGAGGCTAGAGGTCGCAATTCTGATGGCGAGAGATTCAGAATCGAAATGGACGACTAGCATCCGGGGCTGGTCCCGATTGTCGTGCGCGAGGATGGACGCGAGGTTCATTGCGTCCCGATTTCTTCTCCTGCGAATACCCACTCACCGTGTTGCGTGAGACCGCCGTTCGACCACAAACCGGATAAATCTACTTCTCTTGCCGGGATCGATCGGTTTTAGTCCGGCGTTAGCAATGCCGGTCAAAATGCCGGTATCCGGCCATGGCTTCTTTCGTCGCCCGCGATAGCACCGCTGGCTACACTTCTGATCCTTGCCGCCCAGTGATTTAAAAACAGGCCCATCGGCTGCGGCCATGAATCGCTCGGCGCTCGCATTCAAGACGATCTCGACCTCTCCTCTGGCGATCCTTGTCGCCTGTGCTGCCGGCTTTTCGCGGTGGGGAGCCGAAGGTCTTCGCTTATCTTCGAAATCATTCCATTTGAAGCAGACAAAAACGCCATGAATCTTCGCCCGATATTCGCCTCTCTGTGTTGCTTTTCGCTGGTGTTACTCACCGGCTGCGCGACTGAATCGCATGTGGCACTTAGCGTCGAAAAACCTGTGGTCACCGCCACGGCCTATGTCGGTGCGAAAAGTTCGGTGGTGGTAGGGCAGTTCGACAACCGGTCCGCCTACATGCGAGGGATTTTCTCCGATGGCGTCGACCGTCTCGGTGGGCAGGCGAAGACCATCCTGATGGCGCACCTGCACACCACCGGCCGCTTCAACGTCCTCGATCGCGACAACATGCCGGGCTTAGCAGCGGAAGCGGGTATCGCCGGTAAACAACAGTCGCTCAAGGGCGCGGCGTTTATGCTCTCCGGAGATGTCGTCGAGTTTGGCCGCAAGGAAACCGGAGACGTGCAATTGTTCGGGATCCTCGGCAGCGGCAGGAAGCAAACCGCCTACTCGAAGGTCACGCTCAACGTTGTCGACGTGCTGTCGTCTCAGGTCGTGTTCTCAGCCTCCGGGGCAGGGGAATACGCGCTCAGCGACCGCGAGGTCATCGGCTTCGGTGGCAGCAGCGGCTACGATTCCACGCTCAATGGCAAAGTGCTCGATCTGGCGATCCGCGAGGCGGTCGATC
>CANFVX010000272.1 GCA_947450495.1 Gammaproteobacteria bacterium | reverse complement strand
TAGGCCACGCGGGTGGCAAAAGCGCCCTGCACGTTGAGCAGGGTCTTGTAGATGATGTCGCTGATCTGATGCGCGGTCAGGCGGAGCGCGCCGGCTTGCGTCGGAATCTGGAAGCCGGCCAACTGCTTGCCGGTAAATACATCCATCAAGCGGAATTCGACCAGATACCCGCCGTCGCCGCTGGCCGTAATCCGGCCAATGACGAGGTTATCCATGCCCACCGCGCGCCACTCTTTGAAGTTGACCTGCGTGGGGTCGGAAGGCTGCGAGGGCAGATCGGCGCGCGGCATCGGTTTAAAGCGGCCGCTGCGCGTGAGGTCGTTGGAAATCACCTGCGCAATATCTTGCGGCATTGGCGAGCCCGCCCATTCAAACGGGGCGATGGCGATGGGCAGCGCGCCCTCTACGCCCTGGGTGATGCGAATGACCAGCGGACCACCGCCCACGCCTTCAGCGCTCGCGGTGAGGCAGGTCAAACAGAGGAAAGCCGTTGCAAACCACTTCATTAGTTAATTCCCGACGGATCGAATTCGAATGAGATGCCTTGAGTCACGATCTGCTGCAGCAAGCGCGGATTGTCTGGCACCGGGAGCGGCGAAGCCTTGCGTACGGCAAGTTCGGCCTGTCGGTCGAAGGTTGTATTGCCGCTGGATTTGATCACCCGCGCCTCCACCACTTCGCCGCTGGCGATCATGCGGACCTGCAACGTGCACTTCAATTGGCTGTTCAAGTCTGGCGCGACAAAATTACTGGTCACCTGACGAGTGAGCACCCCGGCATAGCGCGCAAGCTCCGACATATCCGACTTGGACTGATTGGCCGAAGCCAACTCTGCTTCTTCAGCCGCAAGTTCATCCGCCAGCGCCTTGGCCTCGGAGGCCTTGCGCTTGGCGTCGGCCTGCTTTTTCGCGTCGTCGGCTTTTTTCTTATCTTCAGCGGCCTTCTTTTTCTCGTCGGCTTTTTTCTGGGCTTCGTCGGCGGCCTTCTTTTTGGCCTCCTCTTCGGCTTTTTTCTTCGCCTCTTCCTCAGCCTTCTTTTTGGCCTCTTCGTCGGCCTTTTTCTTCTGCTGCGCGACCTTCTTTTGGTCTTCGACTTTCTTTTGCTCTTCGAGCTTTTTCTTCTCGGCTAGCGCCTGCCGCTTTTCCTGCTCGGCCTGCTGCTTTTCCTTAACGACCTGTTCTTTCTCTTGCTCGAGGCGCTGCTTCTCTTCTTCGAGCTTCTGATTCTCGACCTCTTTCTCGCGCTTGATCGATTCCTTTTCGGTCTTCAGTTTTTCCAGCGCCTGCTCTTCTTTTTCTCGACGCTGCTCCGCTTCCTTCACCTTGCGGTCGGCTTCGCGCTGCTTGGCCTGTTCGGCGGTTTTCAGTTTCTGGACTTCACGCGCCACCGCGTTGGGGTCGACGGCGGTCACGTTCATCACCTTGCCTTCGCCTGGCGGCGTCGGGGCCGGCGTGCTGGTGCTGAGGTCGATGCCCACGACAAACACCAACACCAGCGCGGTGTGCATGAGCAGTGAGTAATAGAAACCACGCCCCCGTCTGCTACGGGGTTTTTCGTGGCGATTGTCGCGCGGGACGTTTTTCACAGTGATGCTGAAGAGCGCCTATTTTTTCGCCGGCGGGTCGGTCATCAAACCCACGTTCGATAAGCCGGCGGCCTGCATCATCGCAAAGACCTCGACCACCCGGCCGTAGTTCACGCCGGCATCACCCCGCACCAGAAACTGGGTGCCCGGTTTGTATTTGTTCACGCTGGCCAGCTTGGTGATGAGGACAGTTTCCTCAATCGGCTCTTTAGGGTCGCTGTTCAAATCGCAGAACACCTGACCCTTGGCGTCGATGGTGACGAACACCGGCTCCTTGTCGCCGGTATCCACCACCTGCGACGCAGCCTGCGGCAGCTCCACGTTCACGCTCTGCGTCACGAGCGGCGCGGTAATCATGAAAATGATGAGCAACACGAGCGTGACGTCGATGTAAGGCACGACGTTCATCTCAGCCATCAGGCGTTTACCGCGGCGCCCCGCGCGTGGCATCACGCTCGCCATGGCTTACACGTGCACCTGACGTTGCAGAATCGCCGAGAACTCTTCGAGGAAGATCTCATAGCGACTCGACAGGCGGTCAATCTCGCTGGAAAAGCGGTTGTAGAAAATTACCGCCGGAATCGCCGCGAAAAGCCCCATCGCGGTGGCGACCAAGGCTTCCGAGATACCCGGCGCGACCATCGCCAGCGTGGCTTGATGCGCGCTGGAGAGACCACGGAACGAATTCATGATGCCCCACACGGTGCCGAACAGGCCGATGTAGGGACTGACCGAGCCGACGGTGGCGAGCATCGGCAGATTGCCTTCCAGCGCTTCGAGTTCGCGGCTCAGCGCGATGCGCATGGCGCGCTGCGAGCCTTCCAGCACCATCTCCGGCGGCAGGCCTTCTTTCTTGCGCAGACGGGCAAATTCCTTGAAGCCGGCCTCGAACATGCGCTGCGTGCCGTCGGCCGGCGCGCGCTGGTTGGAGACGCGGTTAAACAGCGCGGTGAGGTCTTCCGAGGACCAGAACTGGTCTTCGAACTGCTGCGCGGCGCGCTTGGCCTGCATTAAATCGCGCCGCTTGCCAAAGACCAGCGCCCACGAGGCCATCGAGGCCCCCAGCAACACCAACATCACGAGTTTCACCAGCAGGCTTGCGCCCAGGATGAGACTCGCAATCGACATATCACCTTCCATTACTGATCCCCTGATAAATCGCTTCGGGCATGCGCTGTGGCTGCATGCGATGAAAATTCACGCTGCCCACCCGGATGTCTCCGGTAGAGAGCAGCGTGCCGTGTTCGTCGATCACCGTCTGCCGAAACTCGACGCTGGCCCAACCGAGGCGTTGGAGCGCGCAGGTGGCAAAAAGTTGATCGTTAAACCGCGCCGGCCGCAGAAATTCCACGTTGGCACTGCGCACCACAAAGGCGATGCCGTGTTCGCGGGCAATGGCGCGCTGGTCAAAGCCGAGCGCGCGCAGCCACTCGGTGCGGGCGCGCTCCATAAACTTGATGTAGTTGGCGTGATAGACGATGCCGGCGGCGTCGGTGTCTTCGTAATACACGCGGATGGGAAAGCGAAACTCAGGCGGACTCATCGCAGCGTGCCCTCATCGAACAAATCCTGCGGCTGCATGGCGGTCTGCGGTGGCGTGAGGCCAAAGTGAATCCAGGCCGAGCGCGTCGCCATGCGGCCGCGCGCGGTACGCAGCATGTAGCCCTGCTGAATCAGAAACGGCTCGACCACGTCTTCAATCGTGCCGCGCTCTTCACCAATGGCAGCGGCGAGGCTGTCGACGCCCACCGGCCCGCCGTCGAACTTCTGCATGATGGTGAGCAGCAGGCGCCGGTCCATGGTGTCGAAACCGTTGGCGTCGACCGAGAGTAAATCGAGCGCGCGGGCCGCGACCTCACCGGTGAGGCGACCGTCGGCCTTCACTTCGGCGAAATCTCGCGCCCGGCGCAACAGGCGATTGGCAATACGCGGCGTGCCGCGAGCGCGGGTCGCAATTTCGCGCGCGCCTTCCGGGTCGATGGCGACGCCCAGAATGCCGGCGGCGCGGCCCACGATATGGGCGAGGTCTTCCACCGAATAAAACTCAAGCCGCTGCACGATGCCGAAACGGTCGCGCAGCGGTGAGGTGAGGAGTCCGGCGCGGGTGGTCGCGCCCACCAGCGTAAACGGCGGCAAATCGAGCTTGATCGCCCGCGCCGCCGGACCTTCGCCAATCATGATGTCGAGCTGAAAGTCTTCCATCGCGGGATAGAGAATTTCTTCCACCACCGGACTCAGGCGATGGATTTCATCGATGAAGAGCACGTCGCGCGGCTCGAGGTTGGTGAGCAGTGCGGCCAAATCACCGGGGCGCTCGAGTACCGGACCGGAGGTTTGGCGCAGGTTCACCTGCATTTCGTTGGCGAGGATGTTGGCGAGGGTGGTTTTGCCCAAGCCCGGCGGCCCGAAGATCAGCACGTGGTCCAGAGCTTCGGCGCGTTTGCGGGCGGCGCCGATGAAAATCTCCATCTGCTCGCGAACCACCGGCTGGCCGACGTAGTCCGCCAGCCGGCGCGGACGGATCTGACCGTCGAGCGCAACTTCATCAGCGCTGGGCGTGGCGGAAATCAGGCGAGTGTTGCTCATATCAGCTAGAGGCCGCCATTGTGCAACAGCAGCATGAATCTGTAATGAACCGCGACATCAAGATCGCGCCAAGCCGCGCAAGACTTCGCGAATGATGGCGTCGGTGGTTTTGTTCTCGGTGTCGATGGCGTGCACCAGACGGCTCGCTTCCTGCGGCTTGTAGCCGAGCGCGATAAGGCCGCTGACCGCGTCCGCTACGGCATCGGTCGGCGGCGGCGCGCCGGGCAAAGTGCTGATGCTCACGCCGCCCACCGGCGCCCAGTCGCTCACGCGGTCGCGCATCTCCACAATCAGGCGCTCGGCGGTTTTCTTGCCGATGCCGGGCAGGGCGGTGAGGCGGGTGGCGTCGCCGCGCTGCACGCTGCTCACAAATTCGTCCACCTGCATGCCGGACAGTACCGCCAGCGCCATCTTGGCGCCCACGCCACTCACCTTCAGCAGGCTTTGAAACAGTTCGCGCTCGGCCAGCGTGGCGAAGCCGTAAAGGCTCTGCGCGTCTTCGCGCACTACGAGATGCGTATGCAGAATGACCTCGGTGTTGAGCTCGGGCAGCGCCCACACGGTGGTCATGGGTGCGTCCACTTCGTAGCCCACACCGTGGCATTCCACTAAAAGTCGCGGCGGGCGCTTCTCGATCAAAAGACCGCGTAGGCGACCAATCACAGCCAGCGCCCCGCCCGAGCGCCCCGCGCGCCGGTGGCGGCGATAGCGGTGAGGCTTTGACGCGTATGACCGTGGCAGAGCGCCACGCCGAGCGCGTCGGCGGCGTCCGCGCGCAAGGTCCCCTGCATCGACAACAAGACTTTCACCATGTGCTGCACCTGATCCTTGGTGGCGTGGCCGCGGCCGACCACCGCCTGTTTGATTTCATTCGGCG
>CANFVX010000271.1 GCA_947450495.1 Gammaproteobacteria bacterium | reverse complement strand
GTCGCCGTCGCGCAGCGCGTGCTTCTTGATCAGTTTGCCGTTGACGTAGGTGCCGTTAGTACTACCGAGGTCTTCCAGGAACGAATCGTCAAGAATGGTAATGATGAGCGCGTGTTTGCCGCTCACCGCCAGATTGTCGATTTGAATGTCGTTATCGGGCTTTCGACCAATCGTCATGCGCTCTTTCCGGAGTTGGAATTCGCCCTGCGACATGCCGTTCAGGCTGAGTACAAGCTTGCCCATAGTCCTGTCCTGTCAGCCCTTTTTAAGAAGATCTTTTATCTTGCGAAGTAGCCCGCCCAGCGGATTTTTGTTCGCGGTGGGCGCTCTGGCGAGAACTACGGTGACGTTATCCTTGCCCCCACCGTGGTTAGCCAAGCGTACCAATTCTTCGGCCGTGGCCGAAAGGTTAGCACCATATTTACCGAGGGTTAAGCTAATTTCCTCATCTGTCACCATATCATTCAGCCCATCTGAGCAGAGCAGGAAAATATCGCCGTTATTGAGTTCGTGCTCCTGCACATCCACCTGTACGTGGGGGTCTATCCCCAATGCACGGGTCACCAGATTTTTGGGCGTGTTCGCCTTGGCTTCCTCCGGTGAATAAAACCCCCGGTCAATCATTTCCTGAATCAACGAATGGTCGCTGGTGACCTGAGACAACTGCTTATCACGGAATCTGTAGATTCTGGAATCGCCAACGTGCGCAAGTGTGACGCGCGTCCCAGTAAACAGGGCGGCCACAATCGTGGTGCCCATGCCCTGACATTGTGGTAGCGCGTTGGCTGTTTCGAAGATTCTCGCGTTAGCACGCTCAATGGTGTTGCGAAGCATCCCGGCTTCCGCAGACGCCCCCGCGTTGCCTGCGGCGGCCTCGCGTTGTAATCCTCGCCGCTTGCCGAGCGTTTCGCGAACACCATCAACCACCGCTTTCGCCGCGATGGCGCTGGCCACTTCGCCTGATTTGTATCCGCCCATGCCGTCGGCCACCAACGCCAAACCCAATCCGGCATCGGTCAGTGAACTGTCTTCGTTTTGGGCTCGCTTAAGCCCCGGGTGCGATACGTTTGCAAATTCGACAGTCCGTGCCATTGGGTCGTTTTCCGGTTTGTCGACGCTTAAGAAGCGTTGACCTGTTTGGCACAGGTTTGCACGTCACGGGCCATCTCGGCCCCGGTCTGATACCGCAGGTTGACGTCTTTCTGTAAGGCCTTGTTGATGATTTCGGACAGACAGGGACGCTGGGCCGCCAGTTCAGGTCTGACGAGCGCGATGTCTTGATGCGGTTCGTTCGCAATCTTGTACATCAGGGTCGCCATTGATTCGCCCTGGAAGGGCAGTTTGCCAATCACCATCTGGTAGAGCATCACCCCGAGCGAGAACAGGTCGGAACGGCCATCGACCTTCTTGCCCGACAATTGCTCGGGCGACATATAAGACGGGGTTCCCAACACCATGCCGGTCTTGGTTTTGCTGGAATCGGTAATGCGGGCGATACCGAAGTCCGTCAACTTGACCGTTTTTTTGGTCGGCTCATACATGATGTTGGCCGGCTTGATATCGCGATGAACGACGTTCGCCTTGTGGGCGTAATCGAGCGCCAGCGCCGCCTTGAAAATAATGCCCAGCACGATGGGCAATGGCAGCAGAGTGTCGACCTTGGTATAGCGTGCGAGGTCGTGGCCCTCGAGGAACTCCATGGCAATGTAAGCCAGATCGTGTTCCTCGCCCGCGTCGTAGATGGTGACGATATTCGGGTGTTGTAGGCGGCCAGCGGTTTCGGCCTCGCGGAAGAACCGCTGTTTCACTTCATCGAGTTCATCGGCTTCAAATTCCTGCGACAGCGCCATGGTCTTGATGGCCACAACGCGATTGATCTTCGGGTCTTTGCCCAGATACACCACGCCCATCGCGCCTTTGCCGAGCTCGCGCTCGACCGCATAACGACCCAGCATGGTCTGCGGCATGTCCGCGCCGGTAGTGAGGATGGCAGTGCCGCCCGGTCCAGCGCCCGGCGGACGGCCGCTGGGGTAGAGCATCTGCGTGTCCATCATGTGGCGGGCCTGATTTATCTTGCTCTGAATGTCCCGGAACTTGGGATTCTTCGAGTGCATGTATTCGTAGACCAGCATGGCCTTTTCAGGCTTCCGCTTGACCTGAAAATCGGTGGCGAGCGCGTAGAGGGATTCCAGTACTTCGTCATCCACCGGGCAGCGGCGGAAGGATTCAAAGGCGTTGTCTAACTCGCCCTTTTGCTGGAACTGCAGCGCCAGCTGGCGATTAGAAAGTGCCGCTTTGAGGTCGCTGTCGGCGGCGCCGCGCTCGGTGGCGAGATAGCGCTTGGTGGTCAAGAGCAGGTGACCAACGCCCAGCATGGCGGCGGCGGTGACCAACTTGATCCAGCTGGCGGCGGAAACCATGACCCCGAGTTCGGTCACCAGCAGCAGCACAAAAACTCCTGCGCTGGTGAGCGCACCCGGACCCGCCTTGAGTTTGGGCAACAGCACGCTGAGGTAGCCAGCGACCGCTAACAGCGCGCCGAGTTCTGCCCAGAAAGCCCAGACAGGTTCGATAAAAAAGTGCTGGTTCAGGATGCTCGCAATTTGATGGGCCAAAATCAGCACCGGGCCTTTGGCGTCGCCCATCGGCGTGTGCAGGTCGGAGCCCACGCCGAAGGCGGTGGCGCCGAGCAGCACCACTTTGCCCTTGAAGTTATCCATCGCAGTCTCGCCCTGCATTACGTTGTAGAACGAGTACACCGGGAAAGGTGGGCGACCGCCGGACTCGCCGTAATAGAACGTGTTCATGAACGACGCGGGGTCGGTTTTGATGGTCAGGCCGCCGAGTTGCACCGATTCCCCGCGTGCCACCCGGATGTCCTTCACGCCCAGATTCAGACTTTTAGCGGCGGTAGCCAAGGCCAGCGACGGAAAGTATTGATCGTAATAGCGCACCACCAGCGGCTCACGCCGCAGGGTACCGTCGCTTTCAATGGGATTAATCAGCGAACCCAAACCCGACGCCGCGCTCCCGATAGGGCGCACGGGCGGCACCGCTTTGATGGTCGTTAGCGGGAAGATTTCATTAGTGCCCGCCGGATCGCTGATGTTTTCCTGCGGGATGGCGTAACGCGCCACATAGTCCGGCAAGGGTTGGTCCGGGTTGCCAATAACTTCGCCAGGCTCGAACTGCATGCCGAGCACCGCATTGCCTGACTCCTGCAAGGCTTTGCCCAGAATGCTGTCGGTATCGAGCGCCGCGACTGCCGCGTTGATCGTTTGATTGACGTCCCCGGCGGCGCCCGAAACGGTTGCGGGGCTGAGTTGTTCGCGCAGCTGGTTGATCCATTTCAGACCCGGATCGACCTGCGCTTCCGAATAAAAAATGGTGGAGGCAATGGTTTTCGCGCCGGCCTCGTGCAGCTTCTTGACCATATTGGCCTGCACGTCGCGCGGCCACGGCCAGCGACCTATGTTCTGAATGCTGTTGTCGTCGATGGCGACGATCGCGATTTGGTCTTTGCGGGAGTTGGCATCGCGGGAGGAGAGTCTGACGCCGAGGTCGTAGGTGGCGCCTTCCAGACGTTCCAGCAGGGGGATGTTTATCCACCAGCCCACGAGAAAGACGAGGGATATTGCAATGCCAATAAAGCGGTCGGATTTCCAAAAGGCGTTTTGCATTGCAGGCCGCGCTCGCTGGGATTCAGGGTTGAGAGAATACTACCGTGCGTGATTAGGGCCGCATAGGCGCTAGTGCGCTGCTTACTCGCACACGCGTTCGACGTCCTGATTCACCCGCAGTCTGGCGGCTTTGTGCTCAGCCTCGCTCAGGACGCGCTTGCGCCCCTGTTCGTCGTAATCGTAAAGATAACCGGCCCGCAACGTGTCTCTGGCGCGGTCTTGCGCCTCTCGGCACCTGGCTTTTTTAGCCTCCGCCGCTTGCAATGCTTTCGCCCGGTCGGCCGCTCGCTGATTGCGCTCACTTGCAAATTGTTCAACGAGGCGTTCGGTGCGCTGGGTGCGGTCCGTGCTGTCTTGTGAGCGCTTGCCACGGGGGACGTGGACCGGGCGCGCGGTCTGGTCGGGCGGTCGGTCGCCGAAATGCGTTTTCCCTTCTGCATCGACCCAGCGGAACATCTCAGTGGTGTTCGCTGAGACCGCAACGCCAGCGGTCAGACAAAAAGTCAGTAACCGGAGAAGAGAAGTTTGCCGAGAGTGAGTCATCTGCGAGCGCCGCTTCCTGAAGAACACGCGCTGTGAGTATAGACGGCCACTTGGCCCACTCTCTAATGATGCCGAATGACTCGTTCGCTTGAGGATTTAGCGCAGGAATGGGTGGGATAAATTCCCGAGCGCGCGACCAACGCGCAATCCGGCCTAAAGGTCCGTTCGACCGTCGGTGGGTTTTCGTTAATCTTGCCTGGCGTCGGGTACGGACACCGGGCGGGAGGTCTCGGGGCAGGGAAGTCGTGAGACCTTCGGGGAACCGCTTCAGCGAGGGGCTCAAGGACGAGCCGAGGCGGAACGGGCGCCGGTGGTCAAGAGGACCGCCGGCGCTTTTTTTGGGGGCGCTTTTAGCGCTCCAGCAGTTCGAGTTTGCCCGGCTTGCCTTTCCACTCTTCGTGGTCGGCCGGCGGGTCTTTCATATCGTTAATGACCGGCCACTGCTTGGCCAGTTCAGCATTGAGCGACAGAAACACCTGTTCCGCATCGGTGAGATCGTCTTCCGACTTGATGGCTTCGGCGGGACATTCTGGCTCGCACAGGGTGCAGTCGATGCACTCGTCCGGATCGATCACCAGCATGTTGGAACCTTCGTGGAAGCAATCCACAGGGCACACTTCAACGCAGTCGGTGTATTTGCACTTGATGCAGTTTTCAGTCACTACAAAAGTCATGGTGAGTCAGCACTTTGGTTTTGGAATGCCCGCATTATAGCCATCGAGCGCGCGAGGGGAACCATGCGGAGGCGTATGGAGCCAGTCGATTTTAATATCCGGCGTCTTTAGCCCGGTTTGCCGGCCAGTCCTCGCAGGCGGTAGAGCAAGTCGAGTGCCTC
>CANFVX010000270.1 GCA_947450495.1 Gammaproteobacteria bacterium | reverse complement strand
CGCGCGCAGATGCGCGATGGTGCGCAGGAATTCGTCTGAGTGGCGTTTTTTCTGGAGCGGATAATCTTCCGGGCACTCGCCGATGATGCGTAGCGTCTGGGCCCGCAGTTCCCAGCGCTGCTCTTTGCCCAGCGAGGGAACCAGTTCACCGCTCACCGCCACCGCAGCCCCGGTCATGGCACGACGTACCTCGCTAAAACCATCGCAGCTCGCGTCGATCACGCACTGCAGGCCTTTGAGGCAGGAGCCGTCGTTCACTTCGAGAAACGAAAACTCCTTGGCGTCGCGCCGGGTGCGGACCCAGCCCCGCACTTCGACCTGCCCGAGTGGCGAGTCGGCCTCGAGCAGGGCTTTAACCGGCGTGAAGCCTGGCGCCTTAGTCTGGTTCATAGCCGAGGTTGGGCGCTAACCAGCGCTCTGCTTCGCGCACTTCCATCCCCTTGCGGCGCGCATAGTCCTGCACCTGATCGCGATTCAACTGACCGACGCCAAAGTAGCGGGCATCGGGGTTGGCGAAATACCAACCGCAAATTGAGGCTGCGGGCGTCATGGCGAAATTGCTACTGAGCGAGATCCCGGTGTTTTTCTCGACCTCGAGCAACTGCCACAGCAAGGGCTTCTCGGAGTGGTCGGGGCAGGCGGGATAACCCGGCGCGGGGCGAATGCCACGATAGCGCTCGGCGATGAGGGAGTCGGTATCCAGGGTTTCATCTGCGGCATAGCCCCAGAATTCACGCCGCACCAACTCGTGGAGGCGCTCGGCGAAGGCTTCGGCAAAGCGATCGGCCAGCGCCTTGGCCATGATCGAGTGATAGACGTCGTGATCGCGCTCGTAGCGCGCCACCAGTTCGTCGCAACCAAAACCGACCGAGACCGCAAACGCGCCAAAATAATCGTCGATGCCGCTCTCGCGCGGGGCGACGAAGTCCGCCAGCGCGTAGTTCGGCTTACCTTCCGGCTTGCGCTGTTGCTGACGCAGGCTGTGGAGCACCGTGAGGGGACGGGTGCGCGTGCTGTCGCTGTAGATCTCGATGTCGTCTGCGTTCACCGAGTTGGCCGGGAACAGGCCAATCACGGCCCGCGCCGTGAGCAGTTTCTGGCTGACGATTTCTTCGAGCAACTTCAAGGCATCTTGATACAGGCGCCGCGATTCTTCGCCCACCACTTCGTCATCCAGAATGCGCGGGAAGCGACCCGCCAGTTCCCAGGCTGAAAAGAAGGGCGTCCAGTCGATGTAGGGCACGAGGTCTTCGAGCGACCAGTTGTCGAACACCTGCAGACCAAAGCGCTGCGGCGGGGCAGGGCGGTACTGTGACCAGTCGGTGTGATATTGATTGGCCCGGGCATCCCGCAGGCTGAGCCATTCAAAGCCTGACTGCCGCTGGCGATGTCGTTCGCGCAGCGTGGCGTACTCGTCGCGGATCCGCGCGACAAAACCCCGTTTCAGATCCCGGCTAATGAGGCTGGTGGCAACGCCTACCGCGCGGGAGGCGTCTTTGACGTGGATGACCGGCCCGCGATAGGCGGGTTCGATCTTGACCGCAGTATGCGTGCGGGAGGTGGTCGCGCCGCCAATCATCAACGGCAATTCGAGGCCGCGACGCTGCATCTCGCTGGCCACATGAGTCATTTCTTCGAGCGAAGGAGTAATGAGGCCCGACAGCCCCACCATGTCCGCGCCTTCGCGGACAGCCGAGTCGAGAATGTCGTCGCAAGCCACCATCACGCCCAGATCGATGACCTCGAAGTTATTGCACTGAAGCACCACGCCGACGATGTTCTTGCCGATGTCGTGCACGTCACCTTTAACTGTCGCCATCACGATTTTGCCGGCGGTGCGCCCGCCGCCAGCGGCTTTTTCTTCTTCGATAAACGGAATGAGATGGGCCACGGCCTTCTTCATGACGCGGGCGCTTTTCACCACCTGCGGCAGGAACATCTTGCCGGCACCGAACAAATCGCCCACCACGTTCATGCCGGCCATCAGCGGGCCTTCGATGACGTCGAGCGGATGATTGGCGGCAAGCCGGGCTTCTTCGGTATCGAGTTCAATGTAGTCGGCGTTGCCTTTCACCAGCGCATGGGAAAGTCGCTCTGCGACCGGCAGGCTGCGCCACTCTTCGACTTCCTGTTTCTGGCGCGTTTCGCCTTTGAAGCTGCCGGCGATGTCGATGAGGCGCTCGGTGGCGTCGGGGCGGCGGTTGAGCAAGACGTCTTCTACGCGCTCGAGCAAATCGCGCGGTATCTCGTCGTAAATCGCGAGCTGCCCGGCGTTGACGATGGCCATGTCCATGCCGGCCTGAATGGCGTGATAGAGAAACGCCGAGTGCATCGCTTCCCGTACCGGGTTATTCCCGCGGAAGGAAAACGACACGTTGCTTAAGCCCCCGCTGACCAGAGCGTGCGGGAGTTCTTGCTTGATGAGTCGGGTGGCCTCAAAAAAGGCCAGCGCGTAATCGTTGTGCTCCTCGATGCCGGTGGCGACGGTGAGGACGTTGGGGTCGAAGATGATGTCTTGCGGCGCGAAATCCAGACGGTCGCGGAGCAGGTGATAGGAGCGCGCGCAGATCTCGAGTTTGCGGGCGGCGCTATCGGCCTGGCCCTTCTCGTCGAAAGCCATCACCACCACCGCCGCGCCGTAGCGTTGGCACAGCGCGGCCTGCGTGAGGAATTTTTCTTCCCCTTCTTTGAGGCTGATCGAGTTCACCACGCCTTTGCCCTGCAAGCAGCGCAGGCCCGCTTCGATGACGCTCCACTTGGAGGAGTCGATCATGATCGGCACCCGACTGATGTCCGGGTCGGAGGCAATGCGGTTCAGGAACTCGACCATCAGTTTCTCGGAATCGAGCAGGCCTTCGTCCATGTTGACGTCGATGACCTGTGCGCCGTTTTCCACCTGCTGGCGGGCGACGGTGAGCGCGGCTTCCAATTGACCATCGCGCACCAGTTGCGCGAATTTGGGCGAGCCGGTGACGTTGGTGCGCTCGCCAACGTTGATGAAACCGGTGACGCTGGTGAGGTTTAAAGCCTCCAGACCAGACAAACGGCAGATGGGCTCCACTGCCGGGATCTGGCGCGGGGGCATGGGCTTCAGCGCGGCACTGATGGCGGCGATATGGGCCGGGGTAGTGCCGCAACAGCCGCCTACGAGATTCAGAAATCCGGCGCTGGCAAATTCCCCCAATACCTCCGCCATATGCCCCGGCGTGTCGTCGTATTCGCCAAACTCATTGGGTAAGCCCGCGTTCGGATGCAGGCTGACGCAAGTATCTGCCACGCGGGAGAGTTCTTCGACATAAGGGCGCAAATCGCTTGCGCCCAGCGCGCAGTTGAGGCCTATGCACAGCGGCCGCGCATGCCGTACCGAGTTCCAGAAGGCTTCGGTAGTTTGGCCGGTCAAGGTGCGGCCGCTGCGGTCGGTGATCGTGCCGGAAATCATCAAGGGCAAGCGGCGGCCCAGGCCCGCGCTGTATTCCTCGATGGCAAAGAGCGCCGCCTTCGCGTTGAGCGTGTCGAAGATGGTTTCAACGAGTAATAAATCGGCGCCGCCACAGACCAGACCGTCGATGGCGTCGACATAGGACTTGCGCAGATCTTCAAAGCTCACATTGCGGAAACTGGGATCGTGGACATCGGGCGATACCGAGGCCGTGCGGTTCGTCGGCCCAAGCACCCCGGCCACGTACCGCGGGCGACCATCGACCGCTTGCGCCCGATCAATCACCCTGCGCGCCAGTTGGGCGCCGGCAAGGTTGAGTTCGCGGGCGATGTCAGAAAGGGCGTAGTCGGCCTGGGCGATCGTGGTGGAGTTGAACGTGTTGGTTTCGATGATGTCAGCGCCAGCGGAGACGAAGGCGCTATGAATTTCTTCGATGATCTCCGGCTTGGTCAGCGTGAGCAGATCGTTGTTGCCCTTCAGGTCTACCGGATGCTGGGCAAACCGTGTGCCGCGGTAATCCGCTTCGGTTAAGCGGTGACGCTGGATCATGGTGCCCATCGCGCCATCAATGATCAGGATTTCGCGGCTCAGGCGGTCACGAATTGCGGTTTCGACAGGACTCATCGCCATGCTGGGTCAGACTCGATTTATTGCGGTGCAACCAGTTTAACAGGCGGAACCGCTAGACGGGCAGCGTGCCTCACAGCGTCGCCTGCGACGGCAGATGCCGCAGCCGCAAGTTCTGGCGTCGAGACGCCCACCAGATGCCGGCCAAAACGGCCAGTAGTGCCAGATGAATGATCCAAAGCCCTATGCTGGTGGGCAGGATCCCCTTGTTGAGCAGCGCGCGGCCAACCCCGAGCAGGTTGCTGTAGCCGAAGTAGCCGGACACTGCGGTCAGCAGCCAGAGATACCAGTTATGCCCATTGCTGGACAGCGCCACCATCACGGCCAGCAAGGGGAGCAGGAGGGCCGCGATGGGCTTTGCCAGTCGCCACTGAAACTCCACCTTGAACACGCGAGCGCTGTAACGCAGCAGTTCCCGTGTCGACATGTAGTTCACGTTACCGGAGATGTCGGCCGGCGCATGGGCCTCGATGCGCAAGGCATATTTGCCGAAGTTGGTGACGACGTAATTGAGCGCGCCCGGCTGAGCCTTGTAGGTAATTCCGTCGAGAAACACCGCAAAGCGATCGCCGTCGCCGGGTTCTGTTTCGACATGCGACTCGTCGGCGCGCAGCAGGCCGATGTCGTCGCCTTCCTTCACCTGAACAAACACCTGCTCCAGCAGTTTGCTGTCCGTGCCCACTTTTTCGGCATAGAAAATTTTCTTGCCGCCGCCAATCTCCTTGAAGCGGCCCGCCTTGACGCCGGCGATGGTGGCGTCGTTCTCGGTTTGTTCCCGAATGCGCTGGCCGACTTCTTCCAGATGCGGTTCCGCGTAGAGCGTCAGCGTGCCCACCAGCAGCGCGGCGACCGCGCCCAGTTTGAATGCCACGCCGAGCAGCATGGCCGGGCTGACGCCCGCCGCTCGCATCGCGACCAGTTCGCGGTCGCGTTGAAAGCGGATGATTGCGGCGAAGATTCCCAGGAACAGGCTCATGGGGATGAGATCCCGCATCGACGTG
>CANFVX010000269.1 GCA_947450495.1 Gammaproteobacteria bacterium | reverse complement strand
AAGGCCAAAGGCACGGGGGCGGGCATGGGCTTGTCGATGGTTTATGGGTTCCTGCGGCAATCGGGGGGGCATATCAAACTCGCCTCGGAGCCCGGCGCAGGCACCCGCGTAAGTCTGTACCTGGCGCGCAAAGTGGAGGCTCAGGAAACCATCACCCTGCAGCCGCTAGAGTCGCAGGTTAAAACCATCTTGCTGGTGGAAGACGACGAGTTTGTGCGGCGCTACGCGGAAGGCTTGCTGCGAACCTTGGGCTTTCGCGTGATTACGGCAGCGGACGGTCCGAGCGCCCTGATGGTGCTGAAAGAACTCTCGCAACTCTCCTTGCTGTTCACCGACATCGTCATGCCCGGCGGCATGTTCGGGGGCGAGTTGGTAGATGCCGTAAGAAGCTTGCGCCCCGACTTGCCGGTGTTGCTCAGCACGGGATATTCAGAATCGGAGATTACGGGCCACGGGCCCTTGCCGGCTAACGCGCCGGTGCTCCGTAAGCCGTACAGCCCCCAGCAGTTAGAGGAGGCCGTTGAGCGGTGCCTGAGCCCGGCAGGCGCGTCTGCTACGACCTGAGCTGCGTGGTTTGTCGCTCGTAGCAGTTGGGGCACATGCCGTGGGTCATTTCGAGCCCCGTGGCTGACTGTAGGTAATTCTCCACGCTGTTCCAGTATCCGGCATCATCACGGATATCCTTGCACCAGGCGCAGATGGGTAATAAGCCCTGCAAGGTTTTAAGGCCACCCAAGGCGTCGGCCAGTGCGGTGGTAACGCGCCGCAATTCCAGCTGGCCCACGATCTGGCGGGCGAGCATTTCCAGCCCTTCAATTTGTTCGGCGCTCAGTTGGCGGGGCTTCTGATCGATCACGCAGAGCGTGCCTAAGGCCTCGCCCGTCGGCGCCATCAGGGGCGCTCCGGCATAAAAGCGGATGTTCGGGTTGCCGGTCACCAGCGGGTTTTCGGCGAACCGATGATCCGCGCGGGCATCCTCCACCACCAACGACGCGGTGCCCAAAATAGCGTGGGCGCAAAATGCGTGTTCGCGCGGGGTTTCCGAAGCGCCCAGACCAAGCTTGGCCTTGAACCACTGGCGCTTTTCATCCACCAGCGACATCAGCGACATCGGCGTGCCGCACAGGATTGAAGCCACGCGTACCAGATCGTCGAAGCCTTGCTCGGGCGCGGTATCCAGAATGGCGTATTGACGGAGCGCATCCAGACGGGCGGCTTCGTTCTCGGGGAGGGGCGCGGCCATCAGATCTCCGGGCGTAGCTAAGGGCTAATGGGTTGGCATGATGGTTCGCAACGCAGCATGTGGCAAGACTAAATTGCGCCGTTACGAACTGCGAAAGCCGAGTTCACGCCGAAAGAAATTGCGCGCCGCCGCCGGTGTCCAGTTCTCGTGATCTTCGCCGAAGGCAGCCACACCGTTGATCGTCCACTCGGTAAGACAGTTAATCGACAGCATATTGGGATTGAGCGGCACACCAAGCTTGTTGATACAGCGCCCTTCCGCGTGCAGTTCGCGCCCCAGTTCATCCTGCCCCGTGATGAGCACCTGCGTGGGATAGCCGGTGGCTGAATCGCGCGCCAGCACCTCGCGCCGGGCGTGGGCAAGCGCGGACCATTCGCCGTTTTCGATCAGATAGCCGTGATAGGCCAGACAGCCCTCGCCGCGATCGCCGCTGATGCAATGGAAGGCGTGGTCTGCCGAAGCCGTACCGTAGGTGTAGCCCCCATAGGCCGCACCCTTGGGCACCATGCCCGGCCCGAATTGCGAACGCTTGCCCCAGGAGCGATCCCGAAAGCCAAACGAATCGACCTGCATCGTCTCACCGCGCAGGCGAATGTGGCCCTGGTAGCGGCCGGGCTGATCGAGATGTCCTTTACCCAGATAGTGCGGGCGCGCAATGGCGGTGAAGGTGAGGTCCACTTCCACTTCGTCGTTGCCGTCCGGATCGCGATAGCCAATGGCGTAGCGCGTCAGGGGTTCAAGACAACGCAGCCGCAGCCCGTTCGGCAATTCGATATTCGACAGCGGCGCCTGCGGAATGGGCAGATGCCAGAAATTTTTGGCGTACAGGCAGTTCCACCACTGGTCGCCTTCGTCGTTCCAGAAATACGCCGCACCGGCAAATACGCCCAGATTGGGCAGAAAGAACGGGTAGAACTGACCCGAGAGCCGGCGCTCGGGCACGGTGAAAGTGAACCAGCAGGTCTCGGTGCGATAGGGGTCGTTATCGAGCGGAGGATGGAATTCGTCGTCGGCGTGCATGAGCGTCATGGCAGTTCCTTCATGGCTAAGACTTCTGGCAACAGCGCGCACACCGGGTTGGCGGCCACCGCATCGACCTCCGGCGGCAGGCGTCCCATTTCAACCCGGCGCTCGATGAACCGATTGAAAATAATCGCTAAACGCACGAGGCCAAATTTGAACCACCACAGCACATCCAAGCTGGGCTGGCCGCCGGCTTGGGCGTAGTGCTCGAGAGTGGCGTTGGCGGTCGGGAGCTCGGCCAGTCGCGCCACGCCCGGAATGCGCCAATGCGCCCAGTCGAGCAAGAGCCAGAAGGCGAGGTCTTCGTCCGGATCGGACAGGCCGCAGAGTTCCCAGTCGAGCAAGGCCGTGACCTGCCCTTGTTCAATGACGCAGTTGCTGAGCTTGGCGTCGCCCCAGGCGATACGGGGTTTGCGGGCCGCGGGTCGTGAGTCTTCGAGCGCGTTTAAGGCTCGCGCCAACGGCAGGAGCGGCGAACGCGCGCCCCAGCGCATGAAGTCTCGCCATTGGTGGAGCCGCACCGCGACCGGGTCGGCGTATAGCCCCATGCCCCACGGCGCGTCCTGGAGAAAGCTGAAGCCTGCCGCGGGCTCCAATCGATGCAGTCGCGCCAGAGCCGTAATACCCGAGTGCCAGGCCGCGACGCGCTCGGGCACCGGCAACGCTGCGAACCAGCCTGCCTGATGATAGGTAGGGTTATCGCCGGGCACGCGCCCCGGCACGCGACTCATCACGTAAAACGGCGCGGCGAGCCACGCGGGATCTGCTTCGACCCAGCGCACCGTCGGCACGGGCACGGATGAAATCGCGCCCAGCTGCTGCTGGATTCGCGCCATGCCCACCAGATCGTAATCGCGAAACAGGCCCTCACCGGCGGGCCCAACCTGCATCACCAAAGACTCGACGCCGCGCTCGGAGCGACAGTCAAACAAATAGGTTTCGTTGGATAAGCCAGCGCCGGCCGGGCGCTCGAGAGCCACAATCTCCACGCCGGCATACCCCGGCCGCCGCTGCAGCCAATCGCTCAGCGTGTTCTGCACGGCTTCGAGAGAACGTCGCGTGCTGGCGCGGGGCTGGTGCGCGGTCATCCGCAGGTTGCTGTGCTGTGCATGGCGCATAACCATAGCCGGAATCAGCGGAGCCGACGAGCGCGCGGCGCTCACTGGCGAAACAAGACATGAGTTCAACGACATTGATAGACGAGACCACCCTTCGCGAATATCGCGAAACGGAGTATCGCGTGCTGGGCGAGGCAGGCTTCGTATTACGCATCGACCAGTTCAGCGCGGCGCTGGCGGCGGCCCACGCGGCGCACCACTGCACGTGCAGCGCGTTTGTCACCGCCTTTAATCCCCACAGCACGCGGCTGCCGGACGCTGAGAATCTGGCGCGCCAACAGGCTTTACGCGAGGTGCTCCGGCAACAGCGCCACGCGGTCGTTGATGGGATCGGGCAACATCCGGACGGCCACTGGCAGGGCGAGCCGAGCTTCCTCGTGTTTGGATTAAGTCTCGAAGAGGCTTACAAACTGGGGCGGCAGTTTTCGCAAAACGCGATCGTGTGGGCGGGCAGCGAGGCGATACCTCAACTCATCCTCTGTGTTGAGGCACACTGCCCGCCATCCGGCTAGCCTGCACAAGGCGAATGCCCGCAGCGAGGCGAGAACATGAAAGCAATCGCAGGACTGATGTTATTGCTGGCCAGCGTGGGCAGCGCGAGCGCGCTCACGCCCTTACCCGACAATTCCCCTGAATTCTTTGCAGGTGAATGGGTAGGTGCCGGTGAGAATGGCAGCTACTGCTATCTGACGCTGGGCACCGCCGCAGACGGAGTGCTGCTTGGCACCGCGCTCATCGATGGCGGTTCGGGCGACTGGCTGGGGGCGCAAGTGCGTTGGCGTAATCAACAACAGCGTCTGGTGGTCGAGGCGATCACCCCGCTGCCCTTCTCGGCCGAGCGGCGAATCATGCCGATGGAAAGATTCGAGTTGCGCACTGGGCTCAACCAATCGCTCAGTTTGCACTGGAACGCGCACGGCACAGGCTGCCAACTCCAAAAACTCGACGCCATGGCGCGCCACCTGGGTCGCGCACGCGCGGTCCTTGAAGGCCCTAGTCAAGACGCTGAAAAGCGATGAGCGGCCAACCATCGCGCGGCGCACTACGTCTCATCGGGTGGTGTTTATTCGGCGGCGTGTGGGGCGCGTGGGTGGGGTTTCAGGGTGTTTTCCAGTACTCGGGACCAGCCATGAACCATGACTCTGTTGCCCCCGTGTTGGTGTGGGGGATGTTCGTTGTTTTCGCGGCAATTGGGTTCTTAGCTGGCGCGGCTACCGCAGGCGCCGTCGGTAGTGCGGTGGAATGGGGGCTGCGGCGGCTTGGCGTGTGGCCTGTCGCAGCCGTGCTCATGGCGCTGATGGTCGCTGGCGTGGTGCTGTGGGAAATGAGCGGGCTGGTTCAGGATAGATATCCGGGGCTGCGGGCCTCGCGCGTGGCGAAGTCTGTGATCGATCAACCCGCAGCACTGAGACTCCCGGCCGATAAAAGCGCGGAGCAGAATCCCTGTTTGGCGGCGCCGCCAGCAGAAGAAAGCGCGCGCGCGAGTTGGGCGGCTGAATGCGGGTGAGGTGGTAGATGGCGCGGCGCGAGCTGCAACGTTATCAGCGCACAGCCCAACTCAGGAGCCCGAGGTCCTTGCGGGGCTTGATGTAGAAAAACCCATTCGACAGAAACCCACGACAATCATCACTTACAGCAGGCCACCACCCGCCTTGTGGTGCACGGAATTGGCACAAACTGCCCCTTGCCGTT
>CANFVX010000268.1 GCA_947450495.1 Gammaproteobacteria bacterium | reverse complement strand
GTAGCTGCAGTTCCAACTCGATCTGGCGGGTGGCTTGATACGCCAGCGACAAATTAAGCGTGAAGTAGTCGCCAAACTGATCGGTGGCATTCGTGCGCTCGGGAAAATAATCGCCCTGAGCGTAAGCCCACAGCGAGGACCTGAAGCGGGGTGTGAACTGATAGTCGGCGCCCGCCGAGAGGAGAAAGTCTGGCGTGTGGTCAATTTCCTTGCCGCGCAACTGCGGCTCCGTGCCACCCGGCTTGAGCACCTTGGCGTTCTGCACCGAACCTGCCACCCACACGTTGAGTGCTTCGACCGGCACCGCGTTGAACTGCACGTCGACCCCGTCGCGCCGGGTGCGGCCCACGTTGTCGAAATCGCCGGTCGGATCGTTCAACTTGCGGCGCACTTCGTCCGACGCCACCTGCTCCCAGTAGGCGATGCGGCCTTCCAGCCAGCGCAGGGGTTTGAACTTCAGGCCCACTTCCCAGCCATCGTTGATAGACGGCGCCAAATCGGTATTGCGCGGCGGGATTTTGAAACTGCCGGCACCCAGCCCAATCTGCGCGCTACGGCCCCAGTTGCCGTAGAGGTCGTAGCCTTCAACCGGTGTGATTTGCGCGGCGATCTTTGGCTGCCAGATGCTGTTGTAGTCGTTGATGGGGGCAGCAGCAGCGGCAAGCCGGTTGAGAAAATCACCGTCGTAGCTGTCTACCCGCACGCCCGGCATCAGCTTTAACCACTGCACGGGTTTGATTACCAGTTGGGCGTAGCCGCCGTAGTTGTTGAGCGAGAACTGCTGGTCGCGGGTTTGCGATTGGCGCACGCGTTCGGTGTCCAGATAGCGCCGGCTGGTGTTGTCCTGACGCTGCAAATCAAAGCCCGTTTCGAGCGCGAAGTCGTCGACTACGGCCACCGCCGGGCGCCAGGTGAGCGTGGTGATCGCGCCATAGTGTTTCTCGTCGGTCAGGCGTTCCTGTTGCGAGACGCCCGCGCTGAATTTCACAAAGCGGTCGTCGTCCAGCACGTTCAGGTAGCTTTTGACCGTCCACAGCAAAGTGGACGCAAGGTCGACATCCAGATGCCCGCTCACCATCCCCACGTCGCGCGTGCTGCCGTCGCTGGCCGAGAAGGGATAGGACAGCGTGGGGCGAGCGCGCGCGTCGAATTCCGTGAGGTAGCCCGGCTCCTGGGCGTCGTTGCGGAACCAGCGCACGCTGAGCCCGGTGCGGAAAGGCTGTTCGTCGGGCGCGTAGAACCACTTGCCGGAGAACGTGAATTTGTCGAAGCCCGAATGCTCACGGTAGCCCTCGGCGCCGCGATAGCCCACGAAGTAGTTCTGGCTGAAGCCGTTCTTCTCGATGCCGGCCGAGACCTCCGTGTTGCGCGTATCAAAGCTGCCGTAGCTCACGCGCCCCTTGGTGTAGTTGCCGCCGGTGCGGGTGTTGATCTGGGCGTTGCCGGCAATATTGTTCAGCCCGTAGCGCGCGTCATTGGTACCGCGCACGACTTCAATCGACTCAATATCCAGCGGAAAGATCGCATCCAGATACGGCATGTTGCCGTCGTTGCTATTGGCCGGAATCCCGTCGATCAGCAGCTTTGCTGCGTTGATTTCGCCTTCACCGTTGAAGCCGCGAAACGACAGCTTGCCGGAGGTGGTGCCCTGATTGAACTCGGTGGTCATCACGCCCGGTGCGCGCTTGAAGAGCTCCCAGGCATTGTTGACCTGCTCGTTCGCCAGACGCTCGCTGCCGAGCACGTCGACCGAACTCAAGACCTCGCGCGAACTGAGCGCGCCGCTGCGGCCGGCGCTCACCGTAATCTCTCCCAGCGACAGCCAGGCGCCGGCGTCTTGCGGGGCGGGGGAGGGAGGCGTTTCGGCGGCCAGCACGGCAGAAGTACACAGGGACAACAGCGCGGCGAGCGGGGATGCTTTCAAGACAAACTCCTGAGAACGATACCGTTGTAAGGGCGCCTATTGTTGTGGCACCGCACGCCCGAAGGAATGCGACAAATTGTCGCACCCCATCGCGCGCAGTCAGGGTCGGCAAACGGATTGGTTATTCCGATCAAACTCTGGCGCGTTCCGCATGTCCGACGGCCAATGCTCGATTCGGTACCCACGGCCAGTTACAGTCCGCGCTGCGCCAGACGTCCAATTTTTCAATGGCGCCATAAGAAGGAGATTGCATGGAGAACTCATCCGGCGGCCCGCCCAACGTGTCGCTGCGCCCAGCGCTGGTTCGCCGGCTCCATCGTCGCGCCATCGCGAGTGGTTCTATCGCGTTGCCCGCAGTGCCCGGCATGCTCGATGACTACGTGAGCGTGTGCGAGACCACCTTTGCCGGCATTGGCGTGAAGTTTTCGCCGGAGCAACTCGTTCAGTTGCGTCGCGTGCTGGAGGGCGAACTGGCGATTGCTTTCCGCGAGTCGCCGCGTTCCGAGATCGTGATTACCTACGATTCGCCCTTGGGGCTAGAGGTGAACTATCACGTGAGAGCGCGCTGGTTCAGCCTCGATGCGGCCTACGACCAATGGGTTGCCCAACGCCAGCCGCCGCTGTTCGGCTCCGAGCCCGATGCGATGGTGATGGCGCTGGCTGGCGAGGTCCCTGCGCCTGCGCAATGCCCGGTCCTTGATGTGGGCGCCGGCACCGGGCGCAACGCGCTGGCACTGGCCAGACGCGGTCACCCGGTGGATGCGGTCGAACTCTCGCCCAAGTTTGTTGAAGTGTTAACGCAGCAGGCCGCGCAGGAGTCGTTGCCGGTGCGGGTGGTGCAGAGCGACGTCTTTGCCGCCACCCAAAACCTGCGTCGGGATTACGGCCTGATGGTGGTCTCTGAAGTCGTATCGGACTTCCGCGTGGTCGACCAACTTCGTCAGGTGTTTGCCCTCGCCACGCAAGGCTTGGCGCCCGGCGGGCTGCTCGTGTTCAACGCCTTTGTGGCGCGCGACGGCTACTCGCCCGATGCCGCCGCCCGCGAATTCGCGCAGCAGTGTTACTCGGCCATTTTGACGCGCGCAGAAATTGCCGGGGCAGCGGCCGAGTTACCGCTCAGACTGGAGCGCGATGAAGCCGTTCATGAATACGAAAAAGCCAATCTGCCAGCCACCGCCTGGCCCCCGACGAGCTGGTATGAGGGCTGGGTAAGTGGTCAGGATGTTTTCGATCTACCCCGCGAGGAAGTGCCGATAGCGCTGCGCTGGTTTGTGTATCGGAAGGGCGCTTAGGGCATCGGGCAGCGACGGTCATCTCGTTGCGTGAGCGCCAGTGGTCAGAGTGAAAATTCACTCGTCTGACCTTGGTACCAGATGTTTCCTTGAGTTTTTACGCTGACCCCAAAATCACCTGCATGAAATCGCGTAAATCCCCGACAGTAAGTACTGCGCAGCTCCCGCTATTCGCGTCGCTGCCGCCGCTGACCGCCATTCGGTCCCCCGAGTTTGGGCCGACGGGGCGGAACCCCGCGCCTGCGCTGCCACCCGAAGAGGCGCCTGCAGCGCTAACCGACGATGCCGTGTTGCAGGGTTTGCGTGCGGCTTTCGGTGAGCGGCGGCGGGCGCTGGCGGAGGAGGCAGGGCGCCGGCAGTTGTCCGCCGCCATTCCTTCGCTGGTAATCGCCGCCAGACCGCGCGACACCGACACGCAAATCGCTGCCCTGCGGGCGCTGAAAAACATCGGCGGCGAAGATGCCGCAGCCGCCGTGGTGAAACTCATGCAGTCTCAGGTGTTGACGCGCGAGGCCTTGAACGTGGGCATTTTGGTGGCCGAGAACATGGGCTGTCGCCTCGGCGCAGGCGGGCTCGAACCGCTAGCCGAGGCCGATGAACCCGAGGTTCGGCTCGCGCTCTGCCACTGTCTGAAACCTGGCCCGGAGGCAGTAGAACTGCTCCGCGTGCTGGTTAGAGACCCAGCCCGCGCAGTCGCCTTGCTCGCCGCCCGCACCCTCGCACTGCGCGGCCTGCCAGATGGCATCGTGCCCTTGGTCGAGGCGCTACGCAGTGCGCCGATGCCTGAGGATATCGACGCCGTGGCCTGCATCGCCGACGAATCGCTGATGGTGGAACTGGGTAAAACCGCGCGGGCAAATCCGGCGCTGGCGCCAATGATTATCGACGCGCTGGAAGGGATGGAGGGGCCGCAGGCGGGCTTGGTGGCGGGAGGGCTTCGGCGGGATTTTGGGTGAGGGGGTGGTTGGTCACAGGAGCGCGCGCCGGAATCAACCTGCGGTGAGCGTGACAAGACGATGGTTGGATCAACGCCGGCATGGTCGACCCCGACTTCATTGCCCGAGTCCGTAAGCAACCGGCGCTCGATCAGTGTGAGGCTGCCGAGATTTTTGGCGGTGGGATCAACGCGGTTTCGCGCTATGAAAACGGCAACACGAAACCGACGGTCTCACTGGTGAAGTTGCTTAAGGTGCTGGATCGTCATCCCGAGCTGCTGTAGGAAATCAGGACTGCGCAGGAAACTTTCCGTACTAATTTCGTTCGGCTAACAGTTGACGCTTGGACGGATTTGCTAGCGACGCGCCAGCTCAAAGAATTTCTGGTGGGCGATAGTGGGATCGAACCACTGACCCCTGCCGTGTGAAGGCAGGTTTTATGGTCCATGGCCAGCCATTCAACAATGTTTGTGACTGTTTTATAAAGACAATTTTCTATGGACATCCACCTTCGCCCATGAAATATTTCCGTACAGATTCCGTACGGAGATTTTTCGATGCCATCAGACCTAAAGAGCAAGACCGCTCGGGACAAGCTCCCGGCTCGTCGTGAACCCTACTGGCACCGGGTCGAGGCGGGGCTATTCGTCGGGTATCGCAAGGCGGAAGCTGGCGTGGGGACGTGGATTGCCAGACGTCGGACTGATGAAGGCAAGCAGCAATACCGGGCGCTCGGAACCGTGGACGAGACAGATCGTGCAGTGCTCGATAGGGCAGTTGAGCTTGCCAAAGCGTGGGGCTCATCAGTGGATTCCGGGGCCAGCCACAAGGCGGTGACCGTTGAGCAGGCTTGTAGCACCTACGTCGAGCGCCAGAGGGCCCACAAGGGCAAAGCAAGCGCTGCGGATGCGGAGGCTAGGTTCAGGCGGTT
>CANFVX010000267.1 GCA_947450495.1 Gammaproteobacteria bacterium | reverse complement strand
GAGGGCTGGCGGGCGAGCGTCTGCAGTTGGGGAGCAACTCGGCGTCGGTACTCTCCGCGCTGGGCTTCAACGGGGCAGGGGACTCGGTGCTGTCCGGCACCACGCTCAGTGCGTTGCCGGCGAGTGGGCGCAGTTTTCAGGTCGCGCTTGGCGGGCAAACCTTTACCATCACGGCTAACGGCACCAGCAGCCCGGATGTGACCGACGCCGCCGGCGCTGTCACAACCGCGCTAGGCGCCAGCTTCGATGCGGTCCCAGGGGGCTTTCAACTCCGCCTTAACACCAGCGCCGCCCTCGCGGGTAATGCGGTCACGGCCAGCGGTAGCGCGAGTGACTTCGGTTTCAATCTTATCGACGGCTTTCAGGGCAGTATCGATGCCGATGGCCTTAGCCTGAGAGCGGCGAGCAGCGGCGGTCAGGCGCTCACGGCGCATCTGGATTTCACGGCGCCGATTGCCAGCGAAGTGCGGCTGAAAGGGCCTTTGCCGGAAGACCTGCTCGTGGTGAGTGCGCGCGCCGCCGGCGCCGGTCTCGGCGCCGAATGGCAGTCCGTCGACGCCGGCTATTCGCCGCCCGCTACCAGCATCAAGATTGTGGTGTCGACGCCAGACACCTCTAATCCCTCCGCACTGCTGCTGACCTTCACCGACGAAGCCACCGGCGACGTCCTTGCACTTCGCGACGCCACCCGCAGCGGCGGTTCGTTCACCGTCAACGGGCAGGTCTTCAAATTCACCGGCGGCCTCAGCGGGGGACTGACCTCAGGCGATCAGTTTCGGGTGGAGTTTGGCAAAGGCCGGCCGGGCGATAACCGCAATGCCGCCGAGATGGCGGGGTTGGCCAAGCGCAGCCTGTTTGCCAGCGGCGGCGCATCGTTTCTCGATCTGGTGAACGCTGAGTCGGCCAAGCTCGCCAATGACGTGCAGATTTCCAAGACCTCGCTCACCGCGGCTGAACTGACTCGCGATGAAATCGCCGCCAAATACGCGGAGAAAACCGGGGTCAATCTCGACCAGGAGGCAGGTGATCTGGTGCGCTATCAGCAGGCCTATCAGGCCGCAGCGCAGGTGCTGAACACCGCCAAAGTGCTTTTTGACGCCATCTTGCAGATTCGCTAAGCGACGGAGCTCGTATGCAAATTCCTACCCGGCAGTTCGCCGAAACCCAGCTGCGCTCGATGTCCTCGGTCCAAAGAGAGCTGCAGGACATCCAGATTCAGCTGTCCACTGGGAAGAAAATCCTGCACGCCTCCGACAATCCCACGGCCAGCATCGAGATTGCACGCATCGACAATCAGGCCGCCGCGCTCGCGCGCGACAAAGCGGCGCTCCAGTTCACCAACGGGCGCCTGGGGCTGGAAGAAGACATGCTGGGCGAAGCCATTTCCATCGGCCAACGGCTGAAGGAACTCGCGGTGCTGGGTAATCGCCAAACGACGGCGCAGGACCGGGCGAATCTCGTGGCGGAAGCCCGTCAGCTGGAAGGGGCGCTGGAAGACTTGGCAAATACTGCCGATGAATCCGGACATTCCCTGTTTGCGGGCTTTCGCACCAACGTGCGCGCTTTCGCCGACGAGTCAGGTATCGGCAACGTGACCTATCAGGGTGACAACGGCGCTGTCGTGGTGCCCGGCAACGAAGACACCACCCACGGCGTTGATCATGGCGGCAAGCTCTTTGGTGGCGTTCGCACTAGCTCGGGTTTAACCGACGCCTTCAGCATCGTGGGGCAGTTCATCACCGCGCTGGACAGCGGCACCGGGATCGCGGCGGCGCAGATCAAGCTCGACGCCTTGTCGGAACACCTCAATACCAAGCAGACCGAGATTGGCGCCGCACGGGCGGCGATCGAAAACCGCATTGGCTTGTTTGCGGGGAAAGAATCCAATCTGGCGGCGCGTCGCGAGCCGCTGGCAAAGCCGGTGATTGAGGAACTAGGAACGAAACTTCAGCAGGGCATCGCCGCGCTTACCGCGGCTCAGCAGTCTTTCATCAAGACGATCGATCTCAACCTCTTCAAGTTCCTGACCTAGGGCCGGCCGGGAAGCAGAGCAAGCATGATGAAGTGGCTAGAGAAGATTAAAGCCCGTTCGAGTGGGTTGAACGGGCTTAATAGTCGTCGTCGGCATCGGCCTGCGGAATGCGGCCGATGCTTTGGAGGAAGGGCGTGAACAAGGGCGAGAGTTCTTTGATGGCGCCCGGGTTCCAGTCTTCCGGCGTGCTGAGGGCGGTGCCATTTTTGAGCCCGAAGCAGAACTGGCGGAAGCCCCGTAAGCCTTCCTCTACGCGGAAGCGTGCAGGTTCTTCGGGGTCGAGTATCGAGCCCAGCAGTCGCTTGAGCTTGCGTGCGCCGCCATCGGGATTACTTAGTAAAGAGTTAGAGGCATATGCGCGCAACACCGCCGGCGGGTCTGGCGCTTCGAGCTTGACCAGCGCGCCGAGCATCTCGGTGGCCAGTGCGGCCATGTCGTCGGTAAGTCTAAGGTCGTCGGGGTATTGGGAGGCCAGTGCGGAGCGGGCCTCTATCAAGAGTTCCTCCAGCGGCGTTTCGCCCTCAAGGAACTGGAGAGCTGCAATGGCAGACATGCTTCGGAAAATCCATTCAGCAGGACTTATTTTGGCCATTAGAAAACTCACGCGATCGCTGACGGAAGAGGACTGCATTACAAGTCACCCGGTGGATGACGTCAATCGGTCATCAATCTTCCTATCCAAGATGGTTCAGAACCTGCGCGAACTCTGTTTGCGTTGCGGACTAATCTCTTCGCCTACGCGCGTTAACGCCTAATTCGAGACAGCCCATGGCAAAGAAGAGCGAAGAAAAAGAACCAGAACTCGCGCCAATCATCATTAAGAAGATTCAGGCGGGGCATGGCGGCGCGCACGGTGGCGCCTGGAAAATCGCGCTCGCCGACATGATGACCGCAATGATGGCGTTCTTCCTGCTCATGTGGCTGCTGGGTGCGACCAATGAATCGCAGCGCAAGAGCATCGCGGACTACTTCAAGCCCACGCCCAAAAGCATCGTCGACCTAGCCAAAGGCTCGGGCTCAAACGGCGTCTTTGGCGGACGCTCAATGCTGGACGATCAAGGCCTGCCCAATGCAGCGATGCAGACCAGTATTTTTGATACCGCCACGCCCCCCAGAATGAACGCGACCGATAAAGACGAGTCCACCGATGACGCCGAAGGCTCCGGTGCCGGAACGGGCGGCCAGAGTGCGGGCAAGGATCAGGGCGCAGAACAGGGCGGTGCCTCCGGCAAAAACGAGGGCGCCGAGAAAGCGGGCGGCAAAGCCAAAACCGAAGCCGAGAAAGCGGCCGAAGCAGCCGCCAAGCGCGCGGCCGAGCAGAAGCAATTCTCCGAAGTGGAACAACAACTCAAGGCGGCGCTGGCTAATGATCCCGAGCTAGCCGGCCTCGCGGCCAACGTCAGCATCAAGCGCGACAAAGATGGCCTGCATATCGATTTGGTCGACCAGGCTAATTTCTCGATGTTCAATTTAGGGACCGCCAAGCTGCTGCCCAGAGCACAGACCCTGCTCAAAACCGTCGCCAAGATCGTGGCGAAAGCGCCTAACAAGGTGGCGGTGCGCGGGCATACCGACAGCTTCGGTTTTTCGGATGCCAAGTCCCGCAACAACTGGACCCTGTCGGCCGATCGCGCCGAGACCACGCGCGCTTTGCTGGAATCCTCGGCGGTGACGCCGGATCGCTTTGCGCGCATCGAAGGGGTGGCTGATTCCGACCCGTCGGTGCCGGCCAATCCCTATGACCCCCGAAATCGACGGATCAGCGTGACCCTGCTGACCGATTCCCCATAGGCCGCGCACGCGCGGCCAACGACAAGCCTATGAGAAGTTTGGACTTATCCCGGCGCAACGGAGACAACAATGTTTAGCGTGATTGGTTTGGTAATTGTGATGGGCGCCGTGTTCGGCGTGTTTGTGGCGCACGGCGGTAATCTGGAGCCGATTATTCATGCCGCGCCAGCGGAGTTGGCCTCCATCGGCGGCGCCGCGATCGGCGCGATGGTCTGCGGCAATGGCCTAGACACCATCAAGGCGGTGGGCGCTGGCTTTGGCAAAACCTTCAAGGGTCCGACCTATCACAAGCAGGAATATCTCGACGTTATTTTTCTGGTCTCCAAGCTCATGAAGGTGCTGCGCAGTGATGGCCCGGTGGCCTTGGAATCCCACGTGGAAAGCCCGGATTCGAGTGCGATTTTTGGCGAGTATCCCAAGCTTCTGAAAGACCACACGCTGATTCATCTCATCGCCGACACCATTCGTCTGATGGTGGTGGCCTCCGGCAACCTCAATCCCTATGCCGTCGATGATGTAATGGACAACGCCCTGAAGAAGCATCACCACGAAGCACTCGCCCCGGTAGAAGCGCTGGAAAAAATGGCCGGCGCCTGCCCGGCGCTCGGCATCGTGGCCTGCGTGTTGGGCGTGGTGAAAACCATGGGCTCTATTAATGAACCGCCGGCGGTACTGGGTGCACTCATCGGTAGCGCGCTGGTGGGTACCTTCATGGGCGTGTTGCTGGCCTATGGCGTCATCGAACCTATCGCCAACCGCATGAAGCAGGTCATTGATGCCGACAGTGAAATCTACCAGGTGGTGCGCCAGATTATTGTGGCGAGTCTGCATGGCCACCCGCAGCCGCTGGTGATTGAAGCCGCGCGCTCTGGCATTGGCCACCACAACAAGCCTTCGTTTGGCGAGGTGTTTGACGGACTCCGCGGCAAATAAGTCTCGCTGTCTGCTTATTCAGGGCCCGCACATCCCCTTGGGGTGTGCGGGCCTTGTCGTTTCTGTCCTAAAGATCGCGGTAATGGCGCTGGTCTAAAAAGTTTTTTCAATTAGCCCTAAAACATTTCGAGTCCGGTCGTCTCCTTATTTCAACAGGGCAATCATGCCTCCGGAACCAGGACCTCCCGAAGCCAGGTCTTATAAGGAACTGAAATGACCGTTATCAATACCAACATCTCCTCCATCCAGGCCCAGACCGCGATGCGTGCCACGCGCGCCTCGACTGAGAAAGCCATGGAGCGTTTGTCCACCGGTCTGAAGATTAACCACGCCGGTGACGACGCCGCAGGCCTCGCGATTTCTTCCCGCATG
>CANFVX010000266.1 GCA_947450495.1 Gammaproteobacteria bacterium | reverse complement strand
GCCCGCCCCACGCGCGCCGAGGTCACCGACGTCTCCAACGCCGTCGCCAGTGGCGCCGATGCGGTGATGCTCTCCGGCGAAACCGCGGTGGGTGCGTTTGCGGTGGAAACGGTCGACATGATGAGCCGCATTGCGCGGCAGACCGAGTCGTATCAATTTCACACCCGACAGGCCGGCACGCAGGCGCATGCCTTCGCGCACGGGCATCTGAGCGACGGCGATGCGGTGGCGAGTGCCGCCGCGCGTCTGGTGGTGGATATCAAAGCGCGCGCCGTGGTGGTGATTACTGCGGGCGGTTATACGGCCTCGATCATGGCCGCGGCCCGACCGGATGCGCCGATTATCTCGATCTCCGGCAGCCCTGAGACCTGTCGGCGGATTAACTTGCTGTGGGGCGTGGTGCCGGTGCTGGATCCGGAAGTCGGTACCCAGCATCCCAACGTGGTGGCGCGGCGCGCGGTGCAGCGTTTGGGCCTTGCCGGCGTGGGTGATTTCATCGTGCTGGTGCGGGGTTTCCACGCGGATACCAGCATCAATTCGCCCAGCATTACCTTGTTGGAGATTCTGGACACTCCCGAGGCCTGAACCCCGGGAGGTTTCGGGCGAGCAGACTAGAACGGAATGTCGTCGTCGAAATCCGGCGGCGGCGCGCTCTGTTCACGGTTACCGCCGCGCGGCCCGCTGCTTCGCGGTGCGGCCGGGGCGTCATAGCCGCCACGGTTACCGCCGCCCTCATAGCCGCCACCACCGCTACGCGGCGCGCTGCTGCCGCCGCCTTCAGAGCCACCGCCGCCGGCGCGGCCACCCAGCATCTGCATTTCATTGGCGACGATCTCGGTGGCATAACGTTCTACGCCATCCTTGTCGTTGTACTTGCGGGTGCGAATGCTGCCTTCGATGTACACCTGCGAGCCTTTCTTCAGGTATTCGCCGGCAATTTCGGCCAGCCGGCCGAAGAACACCACGCGGTGCCATTCGGTGCGTTCCTGCATGTCGCCGCTTTCTTTATCGCGCCATGACTCGGCGGTCGCCAGCCGGACATTCACGATGCTGGAGCCACTGGTGCCGTAGCGCACTTCCGGATCGGCGCCGAGATTGCCGATGAGCATTACTTTGTTCAAACCGCGAGCCATAGTCGGATCTCCGTGTTGTTATGCGTGAGGTGAGGGCGCACATCCTTGCGCGCTGAGCGTGATTCTACCGATGCCGATAAGTCCCGTTAAGCGCGAAAAGGGGCGCTGAGCAGTGCGGCGTCAGGCGTTCGCCGGCTTGGCCGAGGGGCTCGCCACGGGCCGCGCGCTGAGCACAAACCAGATCAGGCACAGCAGGGCGACCGCGGCGAAAACGCTTCGGGTTCCGGCATGGCTGGCGACGAAGCCACCCAGCACGCCGCCGAGGAACATCCCCACGAACTGGCCGGAAGAATAGGTGCCGAGTGCAGCGCCTTTGCGCGCCACCGGCGCGGCGCGCGAGATGCGGCTCGGCAGTGAGGCTTCCAGAAAGTTGAAGCCCACAAAGAACAGGGCGAGGGCGCCGCCGATCGGCCAGCGCGCTGCGGGCAGCCACCACAGCCCCACCTCGGCCACCGCGATACACAGGATCGCCGCGGCGAACACCCGCTGACCCCATTCCGGGCGCCGGGCCAAGGCGATTAGCGGGCCCATGCCGAGCATGGAGAAGAGCAAGACCGGCAAGTAAATCTGCCAGTCCGCGCTGGCCGGCAGGCCGAGTTCCTGACTGAGCACTACGGGAATCGAGACGAAGCTCGCGGTAAGCGCCATATGCAGACAGAGCACGCCCAACTGCAGGCGTACCAGTTCGCTGCGATTGCTCACATCAGGCGCCTGTGCTGCCGCGCCGGCCAATTCCGGGGCCTGCGGGCCAGGGTTAGGCACGAGCACCCACAACAAGATCATTGCCATCAGCCCCAGACTGCCGCTGGCGATGAACACGCCAGCCAGCCCAAACCAGCCGTCCAGCATGGGGCCCACGACGAAGGCCACCGAAAATGCCAGACCGATGCAAATGCCAATGATGGCCATGGTCTTGGTGCGTTGGCTGGCGCGGGTGAGATCGGAGGCCAGCGCGAGGGTGGCGCCGGAGACGGCGCCGGCGCCCTGCACCGCGCGGCCGATAATCACGCCCCAGATATGGGCTGCTGACGCCGCGATGGCGGCGATGCCGCTGCCGGCGATAAAGATCGCAAGCCCCGCGGTGATCACCGGTTTGCGGCCGATGCGGTCAGACCACAGGCCGAAGGGAATTTGCAGGCTGGCTTGCGTCGCGCCGTAAATGCCGAGCGCGAGGCCAATGAGTTGCGGGGTCGTGCCCTGAAACTCGCGGACATAGCGGCCAAGTACCGGCACGACCATGAACAGGCCGAGCATTCGCATGAAAAAAACCGCCGCAAGGGCGAGTGCCGTCCGCAACTCCGTGCGGGTCATCGGGTCGCCTTTGTTCACAAGTGAATTCGTTTTGCCGGGGTCATTGGAATGCCCGTATATTAGCCGCTCGTCCCCGAAGCAAGCCAGCGAGTTTTCCCGCCGTCCTATGGATCAAATTCGCCTGCGCGGCGCGCGCACCCACAACCTGAAGAACATCGACCTCGATCTGCCGCGAGACAAGCTGATTGTCATCACGGGCTTGTCGGGTTCCGGCAAATCTTCACTGGCCTTCGACACCATCTACGCCGAAGGTCAGCGGCGTTACGTAGAGTCGCTCTCGGCCTACGCGCGCCAATTCCTGTCGGTGATGGAAAAGCCCGACATCGATCATATCGAAGGTCTCTCGCCGGCCATTTCCATCGAGCAGAAGTCCACTTCGCACAACCCGCGATCGACCGTCGGCACCATCACCGAAATCTACGACTACCTCCGCCTGTTGTTCGCCCGCGTCGGCGAACCGCGCTGTCCCGACCACAACGAAATTCTGGAAGCCCAGGCCGTCTCGCAGATGGTCGATCAGGTGATGGCGCTGCCCGAGGGCACCCGCGTGATGGTGCTGGCGCCGGTGGTGAAAGACCGCAAGGGCGAGCATCAGGGCGTGTTCCAGCAGCTGGCCCAGCAAGGCTTTGTGCGCGCGCTGGTCGACGGCGAGATTGTGATGCTCGACGACCCGCCGGCGCTGGAACTCAACAAGAAGCACGACATCGACGTCGTGGTGGACCGTCTGAAAGTGGGCGGTGAGATTCAGAACCGCCTCGCCGAATCGTTCGAGACCGCGCTCAAACTCGGCGAGGGCGTGGCCAAAGTGCAGTTCATCGACGAGCCCGCGCGCGCCGACATGCTGTTTTCCTCGCGGTTTGCCTGCCCCGTCTGCGGCTACAGCATCAGCGAACTCGAGCCGCGTCTGTTTTCCTTCAATAACCCCAGCGGCGCGTGCACGCGCTGCGATGGTTTAGGGGTGATTCAGTTTTTTGATCCCGAGCGCGTGGTCACGCGGCCGGCCTTGTCCTTGCCCGCCGGCGCGATTCACGGCTGGGATCGGCGCAACGCCTATTACTTTCAGCTCATCACCACGCTGTCTTCGCATTACAAGTTCGATATCGACACGCCGTTTCAGGACCTGCCGGCCAAAACCCGCAAAGCCATCCTTCACGGCAGCGGGCAGGAAGAACTGCCTTTCACCTATCTCAGTTCGGGCGGTCGGAGTTACACGCGCAAACATCCCTGGGAAGGCGTGCTGCCGAACATGGAGCGGCGCTATCGCGAGACCGAATCCAACGCCGTGCGCGAGGAGCTGGCGCGCTTTCTGGCCGACAGCCCCTGCCCGGAATGCAAAGGCACGCGGCTCAACCGGGCGGCCCGCAATGTGTTCGTCGGCGACCGGCCCTTACCCGAGTTAACGCGTCTGCCGATCGGCGGCGCGCAGGCCTTCTTTTCTTCGCTGGATCTGCCCGGTAGCCGGGGTGAAATCGCCGCCAAGATCGTGAAAGAAGTGAATCTGCGGCTGCAGTTTCTGGTGAACGTGGGCCTCGATTATCTGGCGCTCGACCGCAGCGCCGACACGCTTTCCGGCGGCGAAGCCCAGCGCATCCGGCTGGCGAGCCAGATTGGCGCGGGGTTGGTGGGGGTGATGTACGTGCTCGACGAGCCTTCCATCGGCCTGCATCAGCGCGACAACGAACGCCTGCTCGGCACGCTGCGTCATCTGCGCGACATCGGCAACACGGTGATCGTGGTGGAACACGACGAAGACGCCATCCTCAGCGCCGACCACGTGGTGGACATCGGCCCCGGCGCCGGCGTGCACGGCGGGCGCATCGTGGCGCAGGGCACGCCGGCCGAAGTCATGGCGGCGGCAGATTCCCTGACCGGCCAATATCTCTCGCGTCGGCGGCAGATTGCGGTGCCGGCGCAGCGTCATCCGTTTGATCCCTTACGTTTGCTCAAGCTCTATGGCGCCCGGGGCAATAACCTCAAAGCGGTGGATATGGAAATCCCGCTGGGATTGATGGTGTGCGTGACCGGGGTCTCCGGCTCGGGCAAATCCACGCTGGTCAACGACACCCTCTTTTTGCTCGCGGCGCGCGAACTGAACGGCGCCAGCGCCGAGCCCGCGCCTTTCGACCGCATTGAAGGCATGGAGCAGTTCGACAAAGTGGTCGACATCGACCAAAGCCCGATCGGTCGCACGCCGCGTTCCAATCCGGCCACCTACACCCAGTTGTTCACGCCCATCCGCGACCTGTTCGCCGCCGTGCCGGAAGCCCGCGCCCGTGGCTATCAGCCGGGCCGCTTCAGCTTCAACGTGAAGGGCGGGCGCTGCGAATCCTGCGAAGGCGACGGCGTTATCAAGGTCGAGATGCACTTCCTGCCCGACGTCTACGTGGCCTGCGATGTGTGCAAGGGGCGGCGCTACAACCGCGAAACCCTGGAGATTCTCTACAAGGGTCGCAGCATCAGCGAAGTGCTGGAGATGACGGTCGAAGAAGCCAACGAGTTCTTCTCCGCCGTGCCCAGCATCGCGCCCAAGCTGCGGATGCTGATGGAAGTAGGGCTGTCGTATATTCGGCTGGGCCAGAACGCCACCACGCTCTCCGGCGGTGAAGCGCAGCGGGTAAAGCTGGCGCGCGAACTCTCCAAGCGCGATACCGGCAAAACGCTCTATATCCTCGACGAGCCCACCACGGGCCTG
>CANFVX010000265.1 GCA_947450495.1 Gammaproteobacteria bacterium | reverse complement strand
GGTTGAATAACCGTGGTTGCGGTCAGTCAGGGCAGCAGGTGCGAGGGCGCCAACCCGCCAGCGCTCGCTACCGTTCGCCCTGAGCTTGTCGAAGGGCAAGAGCGAAGGCTTGTTGTTGGATGCTGTGCCGGCCCGTTCATGCTTCGACAAGCTCAGCACGAACGGGGCTTGGGGTTTCAGTTCGGCATCCTGTTCGCGGCTCCCCCAATAGAAGCGCGGTGTGTGGCGCATGTTCCGAAATACTGCATTAACGCTGCTAGCGGACAGCGCCACCGCGCGCCCGTAGCCTGTGACCCGCCGCGCTAAAATCGAGCGCGATCGTGCAAGAAATTGGCACGAAGAATTTCGACCTCGCCCAACCGCAAACTTTGGATTTCCTAAGTCCCTCAAGCTTCGGTTTGGGCACGAATATCCCGGTGCCTGCCCGGCGCGAAGCCCCTCCTAAAAAGCTCACCCCCTGAGCCCACGCCCCCGCAAACTACCCTCCTCCGCCCGCAGCCCCGAAAGGCCACACCATGCCCACGCACAATCCCGACGACTGCTCGCATCTCAACCTGCTGCCGCCGCAGCCTGCACCCGCCGACCTGCCGGCCTTGCGCAAAGGCCTGCGCCGGCGCAAGCCGCCGGTATTCGATGCGGGCTTTCATGGGCGTAATCCGCAGATCGGCGAGTTTCGCATTGAGGATGCGCCGGCTGGCCTCACGCTGCATTGGCAGTTGGCGGACGGGACCAAGGGGTCGGCGCTCACGGCTGCGCTGTGTACGGATCCAGCGCTGGAAACTGCGCGGCTCACGGCGGGCTGGCTGGTGGCGAATATGTTCCGGCTGGATGGCATTCACACCTGCGAGACCATTGGCGATCCGCACGAAACCATGCGGGTGATGGGCTGGTTTGGCGAGCGCGAGGACCGCTGGCGGCACTGGGCGCTGGTGCCGGCGGGTCATATGCAGCTGCCGGCGGCGGGCTAGGTCGGCCAGCGGCATCGCCGCGTGAAGCTCCAAGCTCGGCATCGTGGCCGATAGGCCACTCCCACCACACAGCCTGTGCCCATCTGTTTAGTCTCTGTTTAGTCTGAGCGCCCGACCTGTGGGAGCGCCCTGCCGGGCGCGATTCCCTGCTGAATCTCCAAGCTCGACATCGTGGCCTATAGGCCACTCCCACAATGGAGTTTGCTGAATCTCCAAGCCCGACATCGTGGCCGATAGGCCACTCCCACAATGGAGTTTGCTGAATCTCCAAGCCCGACATCGTGGCCGATAGGCCACTCCCACAATGGAGTTTGCTGAATCTCCCAGCCCGACATCGTGGCCAGCAGGCCACTCCCACAGCCGCGGCTTGACCCAACGGTGGAACCCAAGCGCCACGCCAAACTCGCGCCCCTTGCGATGCCCGCCGCCTTGCGCCAAGGTACATTCCACAAGGTTCGCAAGGAAATTATCGCGATGTTCCGACTGGTCTACAGCTCATCTGCCCGCAGCGGCATGACCGAGGACGAGCTCAAACTCATTCTGGAGTCGGCCAAGGCGCGCAATGCGCGGCGCGGCGTGACCGGCATGCTGCTCTTTCGCGACGGGGTCTTCTTGCAGCTGCTGGAAGGGGAGGAAGTGGACGTGCGCTACGTCTACAACCGCATCGTCAACGACCCGCGCCATCAGCGGGTGGTGAACCTGCTGCAGGAAAAAATCGAGCGGCGGGACTTTGCGTCCTGGAGCATGGGCTATCAGGTGCCCACGGACGAGCAAATCGCGGCCACCGGCGCGCCGGGTCTGGCCTCGCACAAGCCGGGCGCGAGCTTTTCGATGCTGGAGATGGACCCGCCGTTTGCCACCAAGCTCATTCTTTCCTTCGCCGAACCCATGGGCTTCGTCACCGCTTAAAAACCCCATGACGCACATGCAGCACTAACGCCTGCACTTCGTGGCACACTAGGCGCCCTTTCGAATCCGCAACACGCCAGAGGGAGCCCTTTGGAGCATCGCAAAGACCTTCGCGCGCTGATACTCGGCGCCATCGGCGTCGTCTACGGCGACATCGGCACCAGCCCGCTCTACGCCCTGAAGGAAACCTTCTCCGGGCATCACCCCTTGCCCGTCACCCCCGCCAACATTCTTGGCGTGCTGTCCCTGGTGTTCTGGGCCATCACGCTGCTGGTCTCTATCAAATACGTGGCCATCATCATGCGCGCCGACAACCGCGGCGAAGGGGGGAGTCTCGCGCTGCTGGCGCTGGTGACCCGCGTGACCAAAGGCTCGGGCCTGACCTGGGCGGTTTCGGCGCTGGGCATTTTTGCCGCCGCCCTCTTCTACGGCGACAGCATGATTACCCCGGCCATCTCGGTCCTGTCAGCCGTCGAAGGCCTGCATGTGGTGGCGCCGGCCGCCAGCCAGTTCGTGGTGCCCATCACGGTGGTCATTCTCATTGGCTTGTTTTGGGTGCAGAGCCGCGGCACCGGCGCGGTGGGGCTTTGGTTCGGCCCGGTGATGTGTGTGTGGTTCGCCACGCTGGCGGTGCTGGGGCTGATCCATGTGCTGGAGAATCCAGGCGTCATCCGCGCCGTTAATCCGCTGTATGCGGTCGAGTTCTTTACCAATCATCCGTACCTGAGCTTCCTCGCGCTGGGCAGCGTGGTGCTGGCGGTGACCGGGGGCGAGGCGCTCTACACAGACATGGGCCACTTCGGGCGCCGGCCGATTCGCCTCACCTGGTTTGGCTTTGTGCTGCCGGCGCTGCTGCTGAACTACTGGGGTCAGGGTGCGATGCTGCTGGCCGACCCCGGCAACGTGCGCGATCCGTTCTTTCTGATGGCGCCCGACTGGGCGCAGGCGCCGCTGGTGCTGCTCGCCACCTGCGCCACCATCATCGCGTCCCAAGCCGTGATTTCCGGCGCCTTCTCGGTGGCGCGTCAGGCGGTGCAACTGGGCTACATGCCGCGCATGGCCATCATTCACACCTCCGGCAACGAAGCCGGCCAAATCTATGTGCCGCTCACCAACTGGACGCTCTGCTTTGGCGTGGTGATGCTGGTGCTGGGCTTTCGCTCCTCCAGCAATCTGGCCGCGGCCTATGGCATCGCCGTCACCGGCACCATGCTGATCGACACCATCCTCGTGGCCTTCGTGATGTATTACATGTGGCGCTGGCAGCTGTGGCTGGTCGCCGTGGTGGCGGGCGTGTTCCTTACCATCGACACCGCGTTCCTGAGTGCGAATGCGCTCAAGATTGCGCAGGGCGGCTGGTTCCCGCTGCTGGTGGGGCTGATTTCTTTCACGGTGCTCACCACCTGGAAACGCGGGCGCCAGCTGATGGCGGCGGCGCAGTCCGAACTCGCCATCAGCCTCGAAGATTTTCTGTCGATGCTGGACCCGGACATCCATCGCGTGCGCGGCACGGCGGTGTTCATGACCGGCAATTCTGAAGGGGTGCCGTCGGCGCTGCTGCATAACCTGAAGCACAATCAGGTGCTGCATCAGCGGGTATTTCTGTTGACGGTGGTCACCACCGAAACCCCGTATGTCGACCCGGCGCAGCGCACCGAGTACGCGGAGCTGGGCAACGATTTCTACCGTCTGATCGTGCGCTTTGGCTTTATGGAGCAGCCCGACATTCCCGAAGCGCTCGCCACCTGCGTGTCCTTCGGGCATGCCTTCAACATGATGGAAACCACCTTCTTCCTCAGCCGCGACAACATCGTACCCACCCTCATGCCGGGCATGGCGCTGTGGCGCGAGCGCCTGTTCATGATGCTCTCGCGCAACGCCACCCCGGCGCATGAGTTCTTCCGCATTCCCACCAATCGCGTGGTGGAACTGGGCACGCTGCTCGAGATTTAGGACCGATTACTGGTCGCCGGGCTCGCGGTATTCAGTCAGGCCCAGCACTTTGACCGACACCGCCATCGCGCCATCGGCGCGTTGCGGCCAGGCCTGCTCGGGCGTCGCCGTAAAGTGCTGCGCGGCGTGCGGCTGCAGGCTCGGCACGATCACCGTCTGCATCCAGCCCGGGCCGTCGTTGCCGGGATGGCGTTCGTTTTTCCAGCGCCAGCCGTAGGTCACAGAGAGATTGATGTTCTCCAGCCGACGCCCGGACAGATTCACCACCTGCCCCGACACCACGCCGTCCTTCTCGCTCACGCCCTGCAAGGCCACCACAGACTCCAGCTTGTCGCTGGCCACCAGCCCATCAGCAGAGACCGTCGCCATCTGAGCGCACCCGATTGCCAGCGCAATCACCCACGCGTTTTGCATCCGTTTCATTGCTTGATTCTCCCTGAATAAGTGGGCCGCCTTGGCCATTACAAACGTCGTCCCCGAATAAGCCGAATCAGAATGGTGATCACCGCAATCACCAACAAAATGTGAATAAAGCCGCCCAGCGTGTGAGACGACACCGTCCCGACCAGCCATAGCAGCACCAGTACGACGGCAAGGATTTCGAGCATGTGCGACTCCTGTGGAATGACTTAGGGCAAAACCTTCAACCGTGCTTTCTCCCGCGCCAACAGAAACTTGCTGACCTCTCGCGCTGAGGCGTCACAACTTCTGAGCGCCGCCGCCACCTTGAGCTGTAAGCGCACATTGGGCCGCCGCCCGCCGGCACTCAGGCTTGCCGCCTCGTTCAATGGCTGACAGCTGCGCACAATCCGGGCTTCGGCCTTGGCAAGCTGCAGGCTGTCGAGCGTCGAAGGCGGCGGTTCGCTATTTTCAGCCTCCAGCAGTTCGTCCATCAGCGCGTTCTGCCAGCGGAAAATGCGCTCGCCGTAGGCCGAGACGGTTTCGTGCTCGGGCGCGACGGAAACCTCCACCGGATCCGCCAGCCCACGGCCACTGACCACGGCCAGCAGCAACATCCCCCAATTCCCCGTAAGCGCTGATTTCACTGCCTGAACTCCACGACCCGCGCGTTGCTCGCGCGTGTTGGTCTGCAGGACGGCGTGCGAACCAGAGCGTCGCACTTCCCGCCAATGACGGACGCGCCATCACACCCTAGCGGGCGCCGCCCTGCGGCCTGATGCGCCGGATCAAGCGCCCCGCAGACCCTGTGTTTTGGCGCTTCGGGGATTGATTGCAGGCTGAAAGCGATGGAAAAATCCGCCATCAGTGACAAGGAGTGAGCTGACCCCCATGCGCATCTGGCCGAGCTTTCTGGTGCTATCTCTC
>CANFVX010000264.1 GCA_947450495.1 Gammaproteobacteria bacterium | reverse complement strand
GTGGGCGATGAGGTCCGCCTCACCGCCATTCATCCTGCTCACGTCTGAATCCATCAGGAGAATTTCATGACTCACGCTATTCGCATTCATCAGACCGGCGGCCCGGAAGTCCTGCGCTGGGAAGCCATTGACGTCCCGGCGCCCGGCGTCGGCGAAGTGTTGTTGCGCCAGACCGCGGTCGGCCTGAATTACATCGACGTTTATTTCCGCACCGGCCTCTACGCCGCGCCCACCATGCCGTTTATTCCCGGCCTTGAAGGCGCCGGCGTAGTCGCGGCCGTGGGACCAGACGTGACCGCGCTCGCGGTGGGCGATCGCGTGGCCTATGCCAGCGCGCCGATCGGCGCTTACGCCGAAGCGCGCCTCATGCCGGCCGACCGGCTGGTGAAAATTCCCGACGGCATCAGCGATGAGCAGGCCGCAGCGATGATGTTGCAGGGCATGACCACCCAATATCTGGTGCGTCGGACTTACAAGATTCAGCCCGGCGACACCATTCTTGTGCACGCCGCCGCCGGCGGTGTGGGCTTGATGCTCTGCCAGTGGGCGAAGCATCTGGGCGCGACCGTCATCGGCACCGTGAGCTCGGACGAAAAAGCCGCGCTGGCCAAGGCCAACGGCTGCGACTATCCGGTGATTTACACCCGCGAAGATTTTCAGGCCCGCGTGCTGGAAATCACCAACGGGCAGAAAGTCCCGGTGGTGTACGACTCGGTCGGCGTGGACACCTTCGCCAAGTCGCTCGACTGTCTCGCCCCGCTCGGCATGATGGTGCTGTTTGGGCAGGCCTCCGGCCCGGTGCCGCCGTTTGAACTCGGCACGCTGGCGGCCAAAGGCTCGCTCTTCATCACCCGCCCCACGCTCTTCAGCTACACCGCCAAGCGCGACGATTTGGTCACCACCGCGCAAGAGCTTTTTGAGGTGGTCGGCACAGGCGTGGTGAAAATTGCGGTCAACCAGACCTATCCGCTGGCCGAGGCCGCGCAGGCCCAGCGCGATCTGGAAGCCCGCAAAACCACCGGCTCGACGGTGTTGAAAGTCTAGGCTGGCGGGTCGCCGACAGGCGCGCCCTGGCGTTCCTGCTGGCGATAGCCGTAGGCGGCGGTGATATTCGCCACCGTCCACTCGCCCGCGGTAATCGGCGGATGGCGCGCTGGATGCTCAGGGCTTTCGCAAGACGGCAGGCAGCGCACTTCGGCGTGATAGTTCGCGCCGAAGAAAAACGGCAGGGAATAGCGATCGCCACCGCTGGTGTTGATCACCCGGTGGACGGTCGACAGAAACACGTCGTTCGTCCACCGGGCCATGATGTCGCCCACGTTAATCACAAACGCCCCCGGCACCGGCGGCGCGGCAATCCAGTCGCCGGCGCTGTTCTGCACCTGCAGACCCGGCGCGCTGGTGGCGAGGATGGTGAAACACTCGTAGTCGGTGTGGGCGCCCACGCCGATATGACGCGGGTCGATGGGCTCCGGCTGCGGCGGGTAGTGCAGCACCCGCAGCTGCGCCATGGGTTTGTCGATTTTGTCTTCGAAGAAATCTTCCGGCATGCCTAGCGCCAGCGCGAAGCCGCGAAACAGACTATGCCCCAGCGCCCGCACCTGCTCGAAGTAGCGATACACCACCGGCCGAAAATCCGCCGGCGTCTCCGGCCACACGTTGGGGCCGTACATGAGGTTGCCGGCGAGATAGTCCGCATCGGTCGGCGGTAATTCCAGCGAGACTTCAAACGCCTCGTGAAAATCGAAGGCCGCCGCGTCGTGCGAATCGGCCGCCAGTCCGCCGATCGCCACATAGCCGCGATGCCGGCCGCAATCGTTGATGTCGTAGCGCAGCTTCTCCGCCATCGGCAGCGCGTAAAACGCGGCGGCCTGACGGTAGACCTCATCAATCTCGGCTTGGGGAATGCCGTGATTGATGATGTAGAAAAAGCCGACGTCGCGACACGCAATGCCAATCGCATCCGCCACCGCCTGACGGCGCGCGGGATCGGGGCCGCTGAGATCCGCGATATCAATCACCGGCAGGCTGTCGAAGCCGGCCTGACGGGCCGACAAATCGCTGCGGTCCAGCGTGAGCGTTCGGGCTTGCAAACTCATTGGTCGTTATCCTTGAAGAAGCACGACATGCGCTTCGGTGGGAATACAGTTCGCGCCGTTCACCGGCACCAGATCCTGCGGGCAGGCCGAGAACACGACGATGAGGTCTAGCTCAGCGCGCAAGGTCACCCAGGCGCCCGGTCCGCACAGCGGCGGCTCGAAGGTGAAGCCGCCGGCGGCGTCTACCGGAATGTTCATGAACAGATTGAGCGGACACGGCGTCAACGGCGCGACCTGCGAGAGTTCGCGCAGCGCTGCGTGGAGATTCTCGGTGCAATTGGCGTGCGGCTCGGTGCAGCCCAGCAGCTGATAGCGATAGGGGTCGCAGGCGGCGATGAGGGTGTCGTGGCGCCCGCCGGAAGTGTCTTCGGTGAAGCGCAGCATGGGCCGGCGGTGATTGCTCCGCAGCGTGCTGCCCACGGTAGGGAACACCGTGCCCATCTGGGCCCGGCTGTGTTCCATGGACATGAACTCGCTGGTGTCGCCTTCAACAAACGCCCAGGTGTCGACTACCTGCTGGCCGTGGGTGTTGATGACCTTGATGGAAGCACCCGCTGGCACCCGCAGGGCGCGACCGCAACGGGCAGGAATCGTGATAAGGGAAGCGTCAACGGACATGGATAGCGCCGCAAGGGAGTGTGCCTGCAGCGCTGGTTCGCAAAGATCGAGCCAGTCCCGCAAAACCAGACTTGCCGGGCGATCGCCGCGCCGGCCTTGCGCCGCGCCGGGGCCTGCGCCCCGATTTAGCCCCGATTTGGCGCAAGCCTAAAAGACAAAGCCCTCCGGCAGCGGGGCGAAGAGGAGTCGCACCGCGCCGCCGATGCAGCGCGTGCGGTGGCCCTGACCGGTGACGTCGGCGGGGAGAAACACTTCCCCGGTGCGCCATTGCAGGGTTGCGCCATCGGTCGTTTCCACTTCAATCACGCCGTCCAGCACCACCACAATTTGCCGGGCCGGCGCGTTGTGCCAGTCCTGCGCCATGCCGGCCGGCAGTTCCACCAGCTGGACGGCCGGTGAGGCATAGGCGGTGGACAGCGCTATGCGATGCCCCTCGGCGTCGTGACGGTGCTGATTGAACGGCACCTCAAGACTCACAAATCGCGATCCGCCCTCAGGCGTGGCGATAAAGCTCGTGATATGCATGCCGGTTCACTCCTTGCTTCGTCAGGCGGGGCTTCTGAACTCAGTGGCGACGGCCGTCGTCGTCTTCGTCCTGCTCCTCGTCGTCGTCTTCGTCCTCGTCTTCATCCTCGTCGTACTCATCTTCCTCGTCTTCGTCCCATTCGTCGTCGTCGCCTTCTTCGGCCGAGGAGTTGATGGCTTCCATCGCCGCGTCGACGATGTCCTGATCGTCACTCAACAGCAGGTGATCCAGCGCTTCGCTGGCGGTGTCGGCGTTAGGGGCAAGGAACGGCGTGGCATCAATGGCGGCGAGGAGGATTTCGCGCGCGGTGCCTTCATCGCCGAGGAGCTCTTCCACATAGGGCCAGGCATCGCGCACCTGCCGCTCGGCAGCGGCGCAGATGGCGTTAAACAGCACTTCCTCGTCTTCGCTTTCCAGAGACTCGAGGATTTCATCCTTGAAGCCGGACACAAAACGCATCGCAAACACCGCCGAGCGCTGCCAGCCGTCATCCGGATTTTCGTAGGCTTCGCGGATGGCGTCCTTGTGCCAGTCCTCAGGCGCCCGCACCAGGGCTTCAAACACGCAGCGCCGGAGTTCTGAATCCTCGCTGCCGTCATCAAAAATGACTTTGAGCTGTTTGCGAATTTTATTGAACGCTTTCTCGGACACCGAGGCGCCTTCTTCGTCCCAGTTGCCCAGCGCCGCGAGTTCCAGCGCCGGCCCAATCGCCAGCGCGACCTTGCCGCGCATTTCAATGGATTCGCCGCGATCGCCGGCGATATCCGCCAGAATCGCCACGCCGTCATCGCTGTTGGTGGCCGCATCGTAGGCCAGTTCAGCGGCCAGCATGCGGTCGTCGGCGCTTGCGGACTTGTTCGCCAGCGTCTGGAAGATTTCGGCGCGGGCGGAATCCGGCCATTCCCAGACAGGGAGGTTTTGCAGTTCGGTCATGCTCATAGGGGGTCACCTCAAGGCGAAATTAGAAAGGCCCGGTCGGGCGTGAAGTCGGCGCGTAGGGTAACCCAGAGTTTCTGTGAACTGGATGACGAAAATGCAGATCGGGCGCAATTTGTGAGCGGCGTCCCACAACGCAGTTCCGGGCGAGCGGACGCCCGCCCGGACTTCACAACGAGCAATAGATTTAGAGGACAAAATCTCCCAGCGACACGCTATGCACATTGCTGAGATGAATGGCGAATTCGGCCGCGCTGTCGCTGTCGGTGTTGCCGTAGAGCACGTCCCCCTTCAGCTGCAACTGGCCCGCGTGATTAAACGTGGCTCTGCTGGAGATTAGTTGCGTGAAAGCATCGTTGCCCGCGTGACCCGCATTGGCATCGATCGTCGAGAGGTCGATTTTGTCGACCAGATGCTTGAAGTCGTTGATGGTGTCGGCGGTTGTGCTGGTCCTGCCGGTTTCGGTGATCGCGTTGAAGTCGAACACGTCTCTGCTATCGGTGCCGCCGGTCATGCTGTCCTTGCCTGCGCCGCCCACCAGCGTGTCGATGCCGGTGCCGCCGTTCAGGCTGTCGTTGCCGGCGCCGCCGACCACGGTGTCGGTACCGATGCCACCCAGCTCGGTATCGTTGCCCGTACCGCCATCCAGACGGTCATTGCCGGCGCCGCCGTTCAAGCGATTATTGGCGCCGTTGCCCGTGATGCTGTTGTTGCCGCCATTACCCGTGCCGTTGATCGCCCCGGCACCAATCAGCACGAGGTTCTCGATGTTGGCTTCCAGCGTATGCGTGACGCTTGCGCGCTCGCTATCGGTACCGCCGCCGGCTCCTTCCGTAACCCGATCGGTGGAGGAATCGATGACATAGGCATCGTTACCGGCACCGCCGGCCATCGAGTCGGCGCCCAGGCCGCCGTTTAGCGTGTCGTTGCCGGCATCGCCTTCGAGTGTGTCGTTGCCACTGCCACCGATGAGGAGGTCGACACCGCTACC
>CANFVX010000263.1 GCA_947450495.1 Gammaproteobacteria bacterium | reverse complement strand
GCTCAAACTGGTTGATTTCGGCATACGCCCGCCGCCAGTCGGCTTCGCTGCAAAAACCTTCGATGCGCTCTACCAGCACCCGGCCATACCAGCTGCGGTCATACAGGGTGAAGCGGCCGAGTCTCGGTAGATGGCGCCAAAAGCGCCACAAATAAGGCTGTGCGCGCTCTTCGTCGGTGGGCGCGGCGATGGGAATAATCTGGTACTGCCGGGCGTCGAGCGCGGCGGTGACGCGCCGGATCGCGCCGCCCTTGCCGGCCGCATCCATGCCTTCAAAGGCGCAAATCACCGAGCGCTGGGCGAAGCGCGTTGAGCGGGCCAGCTTGTTCAACTCCCCCTGCCAGTGGGCGAGTTCGCCGCGATATTTGCGCGCCGGCAGACGGCGGCTCAAGTCCATCTGGTTCAACACATTCCGCGCATCGACCGGCGGCACGACCGGCACCACGTTGCCCGACGCCGGCGCCCCCAGCGCCAGATGCTTGCGGATCGCCTCCAGCAACACGGTGGCAACGGTGACATGCCGATAGCGCGCGTCGCGACCTTCCACCACGATCCAGGGCGCGTGCCCGGTAGAGGTTTCGCGCAAGGTGTGTTCAGCCACCGCGGAGTAGCGGTCGTAGCGTTTGAATTGCTGCCAATCCGCGCGGGTCACCTGCCAGCTCATGATCGGGTCGGCGTCGATTTTCTCCAGCCGCTTGCGCTGCGATTTCTTGTCGAGGTGAAACCAGAACTTGAGAATCAGCGCGCCTTCGTCGGCCAGCATGCGCTCGAAGCGATTGATGCGTTCGACCGCCATTTCCAGCGCCGCCTTGCTGGATTTCTTCCACACCCGGTCGACGATAGGGTCGGTATACCAGGAGCCAAAGAAGATGCCGATTTGGCCTTTACGCGGGAGTTCGCGCCAGTAGCGCCACATCTGTGGTCGATGGGTTTCTTCTTCGGTCGCGCCGTCGAAGGCCACGGTGCGGATGTTCCTCGGGTCCATCCACTCGTTGAGCGTGTTGACGGTTTCGCCCTTGCCAGCGCCATCTACGCCGGCGATCAGCACGATGACCGGAAAATGCGCCGCCGCTTTCAGCGCCCACTGCGCGTCCAACAAGGCCTCGCGCAAGGCGGGCACCTGGGCCTCGTAGCTGGCCTTGTCCAGTTTGTGTCCGACTTCAGCCCCTTCAAACATCACAGTGCTCCCGTCTTAAGAAAGCAAGGTGCCAGACTTACACGCCAGACGCGACGCCGAAGAAGGTCAGAATGCGCGACATCAGGGATTCCCGCGTTTCACGGGCGACCGGTTTGCCATTAGGGCTTTGGGCCAAGGTTTGGCGCAGGCCTTCCTCGCGCTCGAGCAGAATCTGTGAGAGCTGGGCGGCCAGCGCGGGGCGGGCGTGCAAAACCCCCTCAAAGCTTTCCTTGTCCAAACGGAAACACTCAACGTCGCTCGCCGCGATCACCGTCGCGCGGCGTGGCGCACCGGTCAGCAGACTCATTTCGCCAAAGAAGCCGCCGGCTGCGATGGTCGCTACCCGGCGGCGCTCGCCCTCTTCGGTGGCCACAAAGACCGCGGCCTCGCCACGCTCAATCACATAGAGCCAGTGGGCGGTCGCCCCCTGATGGGTGATGACCTCACCGTTGGCAAACGGCGCCGGCTTGAGACGCGCGGCCAAGGTTGAGAGTTCTTCTTCGCTCAGGGTGGCAAAAATCGACACCTGCCGAAGTGTTTCGCAACGCGCGGCCAAATCGACCTCGGCCAGCGCCCGGGTGCGCTCGGGCGTGTCGATACTCGCGAATACGGTCTGCTGCGGGGCGACCAGCGCCACGTCGGCCCGGCGCAGCGCGGTGTAGAGATTCATGCGCACCAGCGAATCCGTGGGATCGTCCTGTCCGGGATCCGTCAGCCAGTAGCGCAAAGCGAACCGGAAATGGGCCGGGCCCGTTTCCATCAGGACACACGACGCCGCGCGATCGTTGGCCACGTTGGCAATCTCAACGCCGCTCACCACCTCTTCGGCGAGGGCCACGATCTCGGCCGGCGGCCGGCTACGCGCCACGTTGAAGCTCAGCGTTCGCCGCACCCGCACCGGCGCCATATCGGGGTTGCCGAGCACCACATAGGTCCCGCGCATAATGCTGCTATTGGGCACTACCACCAGCTCGCCATCGCGGGTTCTGAGCGAGGTGTCCCGCCAGCGGATTTGCTCAATCCGGCCGGCATAATCGCCAATCCGGACCCAGTCACCGAGGTGCATGCTCTCGCCCATTTCAATGAGCAGCCCGCCCATGACGTTGCCCAGCGTGTCCTGCATGGCAAACGCCACAATGGCCGTCAGCGCGGCCGAAGTCGTGATCAGGCTGGTGGGATCAAGGCCAATGCGATGCAGATGCGAGAAGCTCCATATCATGTAGCCCAGCACCACCAGAATGTCTTCGAGGATGCGTGCAGGGCGAATTCCGAATGCCGGCAGCACCTCCCGAAAGAGCGAAAGTGCGGCCAGCCGAATCAGGCCAAAGCCCAGCAGCAAGCGCCCCAAATGGCCGATGAGCGTGCCGGCCTGCTGCTGTTCCGGGCCATTCAGCGCACTCCCGAGCAAGCTCAGTAGACCAGCGGCTGCGATCAGCAACAGGCTGCTGCGCAAACTCACGGCATGCTGGCGCCAGTGCAGGAGCAGCGGCACCAGCAAGCCAAGCCCAACCCCGGCCATCAACCACTGCGCGTTATCCATCCGGCGTGGCTTTCAGCCCGTCTCGAAGGTCGCTCAAAGGAGTTCTTTGGCCATCAGGCGCAAGGCTTCGGGCGAGTTCACCACCAGCACAATCGTGCCGATGTCACCCCGCGCCGCCGCCGCCCGCCAGGGGCCAAGTCGCTCGCGAATCCGCTCGGGCGGTCCGATGAGAGAACACTCGTCGACCAAAGAATCTGGCACCTTCGCCATGGCCTCTTCTTTCCGGCCGGCGAGATAGAGATCCTGAATTTCTTTGGCCGGCCCTTCGTAACCCAAGCGGCAGGCGTAATCGTTGTAAAAGTTCTTGCCCCGCGCGCCCATGCCGCCAATGTAGAGCGCAAGGAATTCCTTCACGTGCTTGCGGCAGGCGTCCAGATCGTCGCCCAGCGCCACGCGTACGAAAGGCGCCACATCAAACTGCGACAAATTTTTGCCGCCGCCGGCCTTCGTGAAGCCCGCTTCCAGCGGCTCGCGCAAGAGATCGAAGCGCTCGGGATTCATCCACACCGGAAACACGCCGTCGCCGACTTCGCCGGCCACCGTGAGGCCGTTGGGTGAAATAGCAGCGGTGTAAATGGGAAGTTTGGCGTTGCCATGAAGAATGCTTTTCAGCGGCTTGCCGAGGCCGCTGGCACCTTCGCCGCGATACGGGATCTGGTAGTGCTCGCCGCTGTGGGTCAGGGGCCCTTCGCGGGCCAGAATCTGGCGCACGATTGAGACATATTCTTTGAGCCGGGTCAGCGGCTTGCCGTAACGCTCGCCGTGCCAGCCTTCCACCACCTGCGGGCCCGATGGCCCGAGACCCAGCACAAATCGCCCGCCGGAGAGATGGTCCAGGGTCATCGCCGTCATGGCGGTGCAGGACGGCGAGCGCGCGGCGAGCTGCATGATGGCGGTGCCCGCTTTAATGCGCTTGGTATTCGCCAGCACCCAGGTGGCGGGCGTCACGGCGTCCGAGCCATAGGCTTCTGCGGTCCAGACCGAGTCGTAGCCCAGTTCATCGGCCTCGCGCACGAGGTCGAGGGGCATGTTGTAGTGAGAACCGGAGTAACCAAGCATGAGGCCAAGGCGCATGGCGAAAGTCCTGTTAGAAGCGGGGCCGTAGTGTCGCCGATCTGGCGCAGCACTGCCCAGCGGCGACCGTGCGACGCCATTCCCAAGGGTGTCACGCGCGGGCATTAAGGTGCGTGGCATGTCCGATCGCCGCATCAACCAAACGCCCATGCGCTTACGCCTTGCCAGCACGCTGCTCCTGGCCTCAGTGGGCGGACCATGTATGGCCGACGCGCTGACGGATATCGGGTTTCGCGCGCTACAAACCGAACTTGGCAGCGCGCTGGCCAAGGGCACGCATATCAACATCACCCAGGTGGAGGCGAACAGCGGGCCCGACACCAGTTCTCCGCTGTATCGTGCAGATCCTGCCACCGCTGCATTCTCCAACCTGACGTTCAACGACCGCTCGGCCGGCACCAATCCCGGGTTTTCCGGACATGCCACCGGGGTCGCACTCGAACTCGCGGGCGACGATTTCATGACCAGCGGTGTGCCCGCGATCGATAGCTACGAGGTCAACAGCTGGCTGAATCAGGTGCTGTACGGGAACGGCGCCAATTTCTCGCGCCCGATCACAACCGGCGGGAGCTTGGCGAATCACAGCTGGGCAGGCAATGCCGGCACCCCGGCTTCGGCCGCCGACATTTTCAGCCGCATGGACTGGGTCATCGACCAGAGCAACTTCATTCAGGTGGTGGGGGTTATCGGTAACGGGAGCAACCTGCTGGGCTTTGGCTACAACACGATTAATGTGGCCGCCACCCCGATGCCGAATAGCGGCTTCACTACCGCGCTGGATAGCTTTTATGCGGCAGGCCGGACGCTGCCGCATCTCGTTGGACCATGGCCGAATGTGAGCGGCGCGACCCCGCTGGTGACCTCCGCGGTCGCCTTGCTGGAGGACAGCGCGCCGGGCTACAGCCTGCGTCCGGAGTTACTGAAAGCCCTGTTGATGGCGGGCGCGGATCGCCAGACGCGCAATACCACCGGCAGCGACCTCGTGGCCTACCAGCCCGACAGCACCAATGGGCTCGACGGCCGCTATGGCGCGGGGCAACTCAACGTCTACAACAGCGTGAAGATTTTTGGCGCGGGGGAACGGCCCAGCGCTGAGGATGGGGGCACGCTGAGTGCGAACACCGGCTATCACCTGGATGCCGCTTTCGGGGGAACCGGCGGCAGCAATCGGACTGCGACTTATGCCCTGGGGACGCTCTCGGCCACCGGCTCTCTCATGGCAACGCTGGTCTGGCACCCCAAAATCTACGACGCCTCCGGCGCTTTTGCGCCTACGCGCAGCCTGAACAATCTCGATCTGGAACTTGTCGACACCACCACTGGCGGCAGCACCGTGGTGGCGAGTTCCAAAAGCACGATTGAAAACACCGAAAACATTCGGGTGAAGG
>CANFVX010000262.1 GCA_947450495.1 Gammaproteobacteria bacterium | reverse complement strand
CTATCCGCGAGGTGGCGGCACCGGGGTGCCGGTTGAGAAGCAAATGACCTGCCTGCCGATCGGCAAGGCTGAAATCAGGCGTGAAGGGCGCGGCATCGCGCTACTGGCCTTTGGTAGCCTCGTTGCGGCGGCTGAAGAAATCGGGGCGCGTCTGGATGCCACCGTCGTCAACATGCGCTTTATCAAACCTATCGATGCTGAGTTGGTGCTGAAGATGGCCGCGTCCCACGATTTGCTGGTCACGCTGGACGAAAACACTATCGTGGGTGGTGCCGGTGGCGCAGTCACCGAGGCGCTGGCCGAACACGGCGTTGCCGCGCAGGTCTTGCATCTTGGCTTGCCGGATCGCTTCATTCAGCACGGGGCGCGCGAAGACATGCTGCGCGAGGCAGGGCTGGATGTCCCGCAAATGGAAGCCGCAATCAAGGCGCGCTGGGCGTTTCTGCAGAAAGCCTAGCGGATCTGCTTCAGCACATCGCTCAAGACCTGCTCCAGACGGAGCAGGTCTGACTCCCCAATGTCTCCCATCATCGAAATGCGGAACATGCCCGCCGCCAAACGTCCTTGTCCGGCATAAATGACGAAGCCTCGCGACTTGAGGCCGTCGTGTAAGGCCTCGTAGCCAAGTTCCTGAGGCAACTGAAAAGCCTGTAGCACACAAGAACTGTCCGCCTGCGGCAGTAGGCCTGCGACGCCCAAGGCGCTGAGTTTGGTGCGAATCCGCTCGATCCGTTGGCGATACGTTTGCTGTCTTGCCGCGACCCCACCTGCATCCATGAATTCGCCGAGCGCCTCATCAAGCGCATAAAACGCCTGCACCGACTGTGTAAACGGCGTGCCGCCTGCGTCCTGTTGGGCCAGATAGCCGGCTAGGTCGAGGTAGAGCGAGCGCGCCGGTGCGCCGGCTTCCGCAAATGCCTGCCGGTTAACGATCACAAACGACGCGCCGGGTACGCCGTGCAGGCATTTGTTGGCCGTGGCCGCGCAGGCGGCGATTGGCCAGCGATCGAAGTTGATGGTCTCAGCACCAAAGCTGCTCACCGCATCGAGCAGCAGTGGACGCTTGAATTCCCTACAGAGTGCGGCGAGCGGGTCAATCGCATTGAGCCGCCCGGTGGTGGTTTCATGATGGACCGCGGCCACATGGGTAACGTCTGGATAGCGCTCGAGTTGCTCGCGTGCGGCAACGAGGTTCAAGGGTGAGAGCCAGTCGCTCGCTGCGATGGCGACAGAAATCCCGCTGCGTTCGGCCATGGTCACGATGCGCTCGCCGTAGACGCCGTTGATCATCACGAGCAGACGGCCCCCTCGCGGCACGCAGCTTGTGACCATGGCCTCAACCGCCGCAGTGCCCGATCCGGTCAGCAAAACGGCGGCCCAGTCTGCGTTATCCAGACCATAAACCCGCAGCAGGCGGCTCCGAATCGAAGCCTGCAGCGTCATAAATTCGGGCTCGCGATGGCAGAGATCGGGCTTTTGAAGCGCCTGCCGTACGCGCTCGCTCAGATTCACCGGCCCTGGATTGAGCAGGACGAGACGATTCATATGGTGCCGCCCAGATGCTGCCGCAAACGCATCAAGACCGCCGGCGGGGTGATTGCAGGTCGCGGGAGATCATTCAGCGTGCCGGAGGCGATTTTGACGTGCATAAAACCGGGGCCAGCACCTGTCTGACGGTTGAGAAATTGGCTTATCGCCTCGAGACTTCCCGCTCGCTGTGCCGATGCGTAACCGCAGGCTGCGGCAATGCTGGCGAAGTCGACACCCGCGCTCACCGTCGTTTGCCCACCGGTTGAATCGTGGGCCTCGTTGTCGAGCAGCAGGTGCGAGAGATTGGGCGGGCGATAATAGCCAAGGGTCGCAAAATTGCCCATCCGCATCAGCGCGGCGCCGTCGCCGTCCACCACGACCACGTGTAAGTCCGGACGCGCCAATGCGAGCCCCAGACCGAAGGCAGAAGCGCATCCCATCGAGCCCACCATGTAGAAGTGGTTCGCACGGTCGGCCAGCGCATAAAGCTCCCGCCCCGTGTAGCCGGTGGTCGCAATCACGACGGTGTCCGCGAGTGGGGTTGCGTCGATGACCCTCGACAGCACATCAGATCGGGTCGCGCGAGGCACGGGCAAATGTGATCCCGTCACCGGCGGCGGCGCGGCCAGCGCGCGAGCTGGCTGGGGCGACAGCGGATGGGGCGAGACCGCGCCTTTGGGCATCAGGAACGCGTAGGGCTGGTGAGCCTGCGCCATCTGCGTGGTCGCCCGCGCCAGTGCTGCATCAAGCACGGCCGCTGACGCCGGAAACGGCTCCCAGCGTATCGACAGGGTGTCGAGCATCTGGCCGGTGATTTGCCCCATCAAGGCGTGTTGCGGTTCATCGGGCACGCCCGGTGCGCCGCGATGGGTGCAGATGAGCAGCATCGGGATACCGAAGACGTGCGTCAGCGAGCTGAGCGGGCTCACGGCATTGCCGAGACCCGAGTTCTGCATCATCACCACCGCGCGCTGACCACCGAGATGCAGCCCGGCCGCAATCGCCACGGCATCGCCCTCGTTGGCGGCGGAGACATAGTTCAGTGCGGGGTCGCCGATGACGTAATTGATGAACGGCGTGAGATAGGAGCAGGGCACGCCGGTGTACCAGCCGAAGCCTGCCGACCGCGCGGCGTCGATAAAGACCTTCGCCTCAATCACGCGAACCGACGCTCAGTGACTGCCGGCGGCGAAATTGCCCGCGCGTTCCAGATCGCGAACCGAATTCACATCAAGCCAGTGCCCGTGCACGTACCAAACCTGCACCGGCTTGTCGTCCGCGATTAATTGATTGATGAGATCCGGAACGCTTAAGCGGTCGAAGTCAGCACGTTCGCGCAAGCCGGACAGCGCTGACTCGAACCAGTCCCTACCCGGCCCACACACGCGGACGATACCGATCCACCGGCCGTGCGGCGCAGCGCCGCTGTTGCCCATTCCGGAGCTGATTTTTTTGAGGCGCACCGCCTGACCCCAGCTCGAGCGATCGTCCGCCTCGCTACACCAGGCAAAATCACCCGCGTCGCTGGTGAGCTGAGTCTGACTGGAGTCGATCACCACAGTGATAGGCGCTTCGCTTTCCAGCAGATCACGCAGAATGTAGCTGCGAAACAGCACATCGCCGTAAATCAGGACGAAGTCTTCGGTGAAATGCTGGCGCGCGCAGCGCAGTGAGGAGAGTTCGCCGGTGGTGCTGTGTTGCTGGTTAATCAGCACCCGGATCCCACCCACATCGATGGCCTCCGCCTTGTAGCCGGCCACCACTGTGATGTCGTCGATGCCCCGCTTCTTTAGCTTGTCGACCAGATGACGGAGCAGCGGTTTGCCCGCAATGGGGAGCATGACCTTGGGCCGGTCATCGGTCAGGCTGGCAAAGCCGTCGCCGCGTGAGGCGGCGAGCACAATCGCGCGGGTTTCGTTTTGTCGGGCACCGAAATACCGCTCTTCCGCTGCTTCGAGTTCTTCAGCGCCCTGCAGGCGGAAGATCTCCTCCATCGAGGCAATGCGGTCTTCAACTTCTGCGATCGATTGTTCGCGCTGAATCTGCGCCGCCACGCTCTGCATGGCAGACGCCGCGGCCCGAATGAGCGGATTAGCCCAAATCACCGCGCTGATGCCGGCCCGCCGAAACACCTCGGTTGGCGTGCTGTAGTACTTGGTCGGGACAATCACCAAGGGCAGGCGATTGGCCCATTCCTGGGCAAATTCGAGGATTTGATCGGGCCGGGAAAGCTTGCTGTGGATAAGAATGGCATCTGCCCCGGCCAGTCGATAAGCCTCGGCCCGACGCAACGCTTCGGCCATGTCCCAGCCGGCGATGAGCGCTTCTACCCGCGCCACGATGCAGAAGTCGTCATCCGACTGGATGTCCTTGCCGGCGGCGATTTTGCCGCAGAACTCGTTGATCTCGGCCAGCGGCTGACGGTCGCCAGCAATAAAGCTGTTGGTTTTGGGAAACAGTTTGTCTTCGATGCAGACGCCGGCGACGCCGCGTTGCTCGAGTTTCCGCACCAGCCGACGCATGTTGTTGAAGTTGCCGTAGCCCGTGTCGCCGTCCAGCAGGATGGGAATAGTGGTGACATCGGCCATGAATTCGGCAACGTCGACCACCTGCGTCCAGCTCGCTTCGTTGTTGTCGCGCACGCCAAGTTGGGCGGAGATCGCGAGACCGCTGGCCCAAATGCCTTTGAAGCCCGCTTCCTCAACAATGCGTGCGCTCAGGCCGTTGTGGGCCTCAAGTAAAAATTCCAGCGCGGCCGATTCCAGCAGCGACCGCAGTTGGCGGGTGCGGCGCGGCGGTGTTGATGCGGATTCAAGCATGTTCGATCGCCGGCAAGATTTCGGTGGTGGCGCGGCGGATATCATCCGGGAAGTCGATCTCGATCCAGGGCGCGCCGCTGACGTCTTCGAACCCGATGCCGTGGTCGCCGGCCACGATCAAATCGCGGATCGCCGCTTCGTGGGGCGCGTCGCCTCGGCCATCCGCGACATAGGCTTCCGTCAAAGCGGCCAGCCGTGCGCCGAGTGCCGCATTGAATTTAAAAAAACCGATTGATTCGCCCATGAAATCCCACGTGAGAGTTGGGTCAGGTCGTTTACTGAATTCCACAATCTGGCCTGCTTGCACGCATACTTTTACAGGCTCGTCGCCGGGCACATAGTTGCGATCCAGTAGTAGGCAGTTGGGGTGCCGGCTGTGTGCCAGACGCTGCAGGATGCCCGCAGGATAAAGCACATCGGCGTCCATCAATAAGACCTCTTTGGCGCCGTGTAAGGCGCTCCGAACGGCCCAGAGACTTTTCACGCTGCCTTGATGATAGTCCGGATTCACGATGCAGCAGGTCTTGGGCCGTCGATAAACCGTAATCGCTTGTTCGAGCAGGTCGGCGCGATAGCCGGTACAGACGGTGACATGTTCAATGCCCAGATCTGCCAGGTTCGCGAGATGCCTGGCCAGCAGGGATTGCCCGCCGAACTCGAGCAGGGCTTTGGGTCGGCCATCGTTCAGACCCAGACGATGACCAAGCCCGGCAGCGAGCAGGATGGCGTCCATGTTTAGCGATCAGGGCGTTGGCTGAACCATTCAACAGCGGCGGCAAGCGCGGCCCGGGCCGGCCGAAAGCTGTAGCCCAGTTCGCGCACCGCACGCGAGGAATCG
>CANFVX010000261.1 GCA_947450495.1 Gammaproteobacteria bacterium | reverse complement strand
CCCCAACCCAACTGACCGAAGCACGCGTGCTCGATGCGCTGAAGCCGCTGCTGGAAAATCCTGCGATTGGCAAAGTGGGGCATCACGCCAAATACGACCGCAACGTGCTGCTCAATCACGACATTGAACTTAGGGGCATTCGCTACGACACCATGCTGGAGTCCTATGTGCTGAACAGCACCGCGAGTCGCCACGATCTGGATTCGGTCGCCATGCAACAGCTGGGCGTCAGCACGATTCATTTCGAGGACGTCGCCGGCAAGGGCGCTAAACAACTCACTTTTAATCAGGTGCCGCTCGAGCAAGCCGGGCCCTATGCGGCGGAAGACGCCGACGTCTGCTTGCGACTGCACCAGAAATTATGGGCGGCGATTGCGCCCGAGCCCGCGCTCAAATCCCTGCTGGAAGATGTTGAAATGCGGCTGGTGCCGGTGCTCTCGCGAATCGAGCGCAAAGGCGTGCTGGTGGATGCCGCGATGCTGCGGGAGCAGGGCACGGCGCTGCTGGCGCGCATGCACGAGGTGGAGCAGGAAGCGATTAAGGAGGCCGGCGAGCCGTTCAATATGGGCTCGCCCAAGCAAATCCAGCACATTCTGTTTGACCGTCTGGGCCTGCCCGTCACCGAGAAAACGCCTACCGGCCAGCCCTCAACGGCGGAGTCGGCCCTGCAGGAGTTGGCAGAGCAATTCCCGCTGCCGCGGCTGATTCTCGAACACCGCGGGCTCTCGAAGCTGAAATCCACCTACACCGACCGGCTGCCGCAGGACATCGACCCCGTCAGCGGGCGCGTGCACACCAGCTACCATCAGGCGGTGGCCGCCACCGGGCGACTGTCGTCTTCAGATCCCAACCTGCAGAACATTCCCGTGCGCACGGCCGAGGGGCGCCGTATTCGTGCGGCCTTCATCGCCCCGCCGGGCAAGCGCCTGGTGGCGGCGGATTATTCGCAGATCGAGCTGCGAATCATGGCGCATCTTTCCCGTGACGAGCGCCTGCTGGACGCTTTCAGACACGGGCAGGACGTGCACCGCGCCACCGCCGCCGAAGTGTTCGGCGTGGAACCCGCCGCCGTGACCGGCGACCAGCGGCGTTCCGCCAAGGCGATTAACTTCGGGCTTATTTATGGGATGTCGGCGTTTGGTCTCGCCCGCCAGCTCGGAATCGAACGCGGTGCGGCGCAGCGCTACGTGAATCTCTACTTTGAGCGTTATCCGGGCGTTAAGCGCTACATGGATGACATTCGCGCCCAGGCCCATGAGCAGGGCTATGTGGAAACCGTCTTTGGTCGACGCCTCTACCTTCCCGAGATCAATTCCCGCAACGTGCAGCGTCGGCAATATGCCGAACGCACGGCGATCAACGCGCCGATGCAGGGGACGGCGGCCGATATCATCAAGCGCGCCATGATCGCCGTCGACGACTGGTTGCTGACGGACAAGGTGCCGGCGGAGATCATCATGCAGGTCCACGACGAGCTGGTGCTGGAAGTGGAAGACGCCGCCGTCGAACACGTGAAGGCCGGCTTACGCGAGCGCATGAGCGCTGCGGCCGAACTCGCGGTGCGGCTGGAAGTGGATGTCCGCGACGGCATGAACTGGGATGAAGCCCACTGAGCCTTGCGGCCAGCGGGTTGTCGCATTAAATTGAAAATCGAACCGTCCACCCCCCCAACAGCAGCGCCCCACAGACCGCTGCAGACTGAGTCTTCCGCATGCTGATCATCCCCGCCATCGATATCAAGGACGGCAAGTGCGTCCGTCTCCGTCAGGGCGTGATGTCCGACGACACCGTCTACTCCGACGATCCGGTCGCCATGGCGGCGCGCTGGGTTGCCGAGGGCGCGCGACGTCTCCATCTGGTGGACTTGAATGGCGCCACGGTGGGCTCGCCGATCAATTTCGCGGTGATTCGCGAAATCGCGCAGGCCTTTCCGCAGGTGCCCATCGAAGTGGGCGGCGGGATCCGCGATGAGGACACCATCCAGCGCTATCTCGATGCCGGCGTGCGCTACGTCATCATCGGCACCAAGGCGGTGACCACGCCGCATTTCGTGCAGGACGTCTGCCTCGAGTTTCCGGGCCACATCATGGTGGGACTCGACGTGCGAGACGGCAAAGTGGCCATTGAAGGCTGGTCCAAGCTCGCGCGTCACGACGCGCTCGATCTGGCCAAGCAGTTTGAAGACAACGGTGTCGACGCCATCATCTTCACCGACATCCATCGCGACGGCATGATGAACGGGCTCAATCTGGACGCGACCGTGGCCTTCGCGCGCGAGCTCACCATTCCGGTCATTGCCTCCGGCGGTGTGACCAATCTCGATGACATCCGCGCGCTGTGCGCGGTCGAATCAGAAGGGATCTGCGGCACCGTCACCGGCCGCGCCATTTATGAGGGTTCGCTCGATCTCCGCGCCGCACAGGCGCTGGCGGATCAGCTGAGCGCCCGCTAAGCCGCGCCCGATTCTCCCGCTCTCGCCCCCGATTTTCCTTTATGGGTCTTGCCAGACGAATCATCCCCTGCCTTGACGTTGACGCCGGTCGCGTGGTCAAGGGCGTGCGCTTTCTGAACATTCGCGACGCCGGCGACCCGGTCGAAATTGCCCGCCGCTACGACGAACAAGGCGCCGACGAAATCACTTTCCTTGATATCACCGCCAGCAGCGACGAGCGCCAGACCATGGTCGATGTCGTCGAACAGGTGGCCTCGCAGGTCTTCATTCCGCTGACGGTGGGCGGCGGAATCCGCACGCTCGCGGACGTTCAGCGCATGTTGCTGGCAGGCGCCGACAAGGTCGGGATCAACACGGCGGCAGTCTTCAATCCGGATTTCGTCCGCGAAGCCGCCAACAAGTACGGTTCGCAGTGCATCGTGGTTGCCATCGACGCGCGCCGGGTGGGCGAGCATCAGTGGGAAGTCTTTACCCACGGCGGACGCAAAACGACCGGCATTGATGCCGTGGCCTGGGCCGCCAAAATGGCGGCCTACGGCGCGGGCGAGATCCTGCTGACCAGCATGGATCGCGACGGCACTCGCGACGGCTTTGATTTAGCGCTCACCCGCGCGGTGGCCGACGCGGTGCCCATTCCGGTGATTGCGTCTGGCGGAGTCGGCACGCTCGACCATCTGGCGGCCGGCGTCACCGAAGGTCACGCCGACGCGGTGCTTGCCGCGAGCATCTTCCATTTCGGCGAACACACCGTGGGTGAGGCCAAGCGCCATCTGGCCGCCGCCGGGATCGAGATTCGGCAATGAGCTGGTTGGACGAAGTGAAGTGGGACGCGCAGGGCCTCATCGCCGCGGTGGCGCAGGAAGCGAGCACCGGCCGGGTGCTAACGGTCGCCTGGATGAATCGCGAAGCACTCGCCGTCACGGTCACTGAGAACCGGGCGGTGTACTGGTCGCGCTCGCGGCAGAAGCTGTGGCGCAAGGGCGAGGAGTCGGGCCACGTGCAGCAATTGCATGAACTCCGGCTGGACTGCGATGGCGACGCCATCGTCATGCTTGTCGAGCAGATTGGCGGCATCGCCTGCCATACCGGTCGCGCCAGCTGCTTTTATCGCCGGCATACGGGCGAGCAGTGGGAGACTGTAGACCCGGTTTTAAAAGCGCCAGAAGAGATTTACCGCAGCTGAGGCTGCTCGAGGCAATCCCATGGAAGTAGACGTTCTCCACCAGCTGGCCGCCATTCTGGAACAACGCAAGAGCGCCGACCCGGGGTCCTCGTATGTGGCCAAGCTGTACGCCGGCGGCATGGATCTGATTCGCAAGAAAATCGGCGAAGAGGCGACCGAGGTCGTAATCGCCGCTGGTAACGAGGATGATGCGGCGCTCATCCACGAAGTTGCCGACCTCTGGTTCCATTCGCTGGTGGCGCTGTCGGCCCGCAATCTGGGCCATGAAGCAGTGCTCGCGGAACTAGGGCGTCGTTTCGGAGTCTCGGGCATTGAGGAAAAAGCCTCGCGTCGGGGACAATAAGGTCTCAACCATCCAATCGACGACGCCGTTCTGGCGTCGCTCCGGAGAAGCACCATGGGCATCGGCATCAAGGAACTCATCGTCATCCTCGTCATTGTGATGCTGATGTTCGGCACCAAGAAAATTAAAGGCATTGGGTCTGACGTCGGCGGCTGGATCCGCGACTTCAAGAAAGCCATCAAAGAGGGCGACAGCGAAACGGTGGCCAACAATACCGTCGCCAGCAAACCGGTGATTGAGGGTGAGACGGTCGTTCAGACCGACCAGAAACATTCCTGACGGGCCGCCGCCGTGTTTGAAGTCGGTTTCACCGAGATTCTGATGATAGGCCTCGTGGCCTTGCTGGTCGTTGGGCCGGAACGTTTGCCAGAACTCGTGCGCACCACGGGGCGCTGGATCGGCCGGGCCCAACGCATCACGCGCGAACTCCGCGCCGAGCTTGACCGCGAAATCGGCCGCGAAGAACTCAACCGACTCCAGCAGGAAGTGCGCAACACCACCTCCGAACGCATCGTCGTGGACACCTCCACCGCCAGCGCCCCATCGATTGAACCCAAAGGCCCTGGCGCTGCCTGATCGCCCTGCATGAGCCGCCACCAGGAACCTGCGCCGCCGCCGGATCTCGACGAGCGCGAACAAAGTTTCATCTCGCACCTGAAGGAACTGCGTGATCGCCTGATCCGCTGCGTGCTGTGTTTGCTGATTGTGATTCTGGTGCTGATGCCGGTCGCCAATTCACTCTACGAGTGGGTGGCCGCGCCGATGATCGCGCAGATGTCCGAGGTCGGCGCGCAGATGATCGCCACCGAGGTGGCCTCGCCTTTCCTCGCGCCGTTCAAATTCGCCTGCTTCATGGCGGTCATGATCAGCATCCCGTACCTTTTTTATCAGATCTGGGCCTTCGTCTCGCCCGGGCTCTATCGCCACGAGCGGAATCTGGCCTTGCCGCTGCTGGCGTCCACCGTTGGGCTCTTTTATCTGGGCGCCGCGTTCGCCTACTTCGCGGTGTTTCCCGTCATCTTCGGCTTTCTCACCACCGCCGCCCCTGAGGGGGTGACCGTGATGACCGACATCTCCAAATATCTCGATTTCGTGATCGTGATGTTTTTTGCATTCGGCATGGCTTTCGAGATCCCGGTGGCCACCTTCATGCTGGTCAAAATGGGGATCGCGACGCGCCAGGATTTGGTGGCGAAGCGGCCCTATGTGGTGGTGGGCGTGTTTGTGGTTGCGGCGATCCTG
>CANFVX010000260.1 GCA_947450495.1 Gammaproteobacteria bacterium | reverse complement strand
GAACTCTGTCCCTGCAACCGTCAGGTCAACGGCCCCACCTTGAAAGCGGCCTGATCTCAACCCACAGCCGGGGCCCGCAGCGCGCGGGCCCCTCAACAGGAGCAACCCATGAGCATTGAGCAGTTACGCGAAGCGATCCCGGACTACGCGAAGGATCTCAAAATCAATCTTGGCAACGTGCTGAGCGGCAGTTCGCTGCCGCCGCTGGAAACTTACGGCGCGGCGCTGGCGAGCGCGCTGGTGGCGAAGCAGCCGGCGGTGATTCGGGCGTTGAGCCTCGAAGCCCACCAGCATCTGAGCGCGACCGAAATCGATGCCGTCGCGAGCGCCGCGGCGATCATGGGCATGACCAACGTCTGGTACAAACTGGCCGGGATTCATGAAGACGTCGAGGTGAAGCAGATTCCGCCGCGTTTACGCATGCAGGTGATGGTCAATCATGGCGGCGTGCCGAAACGGAGCTTCGAGGCGTTCAGTCTGGCGGCGTCTATCGTCAACGCCTGCCCGGTGTGCATCACCTCGCACACGGCGGTGCTGCGGCAGGAGGGCTTGAGCGCCCAGCAAATTGCCGACATCGGGCGGATCGCCGCGGTGGTGAAAGCGGTGGCGGATACGCTGGCCTTTGATCAGGCGCTGCTGCGGCCCGCCGCCCTCGCCGCCTGAGTGGGAGCGGAGGTGCAGGCTGTCGGCGGGAAACCGTCGGCGGCCTCGGGCCTAGGCCCGTTTGGCGCATCAACCTTCGATTTTGGCTGCGCAGGCGATAGACTCCCGGCTCTTCCGTTCATTGAGGAATTGGCGCGTGAGTCTTAAGAACCAAGCCTGCATCGTGGGCATTTACGAACATCCAACGCGCAAAGCGCCGGATAAAACCATTGCCCAGCTCCACGCCGAAGTGGCGCACGGCGCGCTCGCCGACGCGGGTCTGAGCTTCCGCGACATCGACGGCTATGCCTGCGCGGGCGACGCCCCGGGCTTAGGGCCGCTGGCGATGATCGACTACATGAATCTCCGCGTGCGGCATATGGATTCCACCGACACCGGCGGCTCGTCTTATCTCATCCACGTGATGCATGCGGCCGAAGCGATTGCCACCGGCAAGGCCGACATTGTGCTGGTGACGCTGGCCGGCCGGCCGCGCTCCGAGGGCTCCAGCGGCACCGTGCCGCGTAACTTCGGCGCCAACGCGCCGGACGTGCCCTTTGAACTGCCGTATCACGCCGTCACGCTCAACCAGTACGCGATGGCGGCCAAGCGCCACATGTACGAATACGGCACCACCGCCGAACAGCTCGCCTGGGTCAAAGTCGCCGCCTCGCATCACGCCCAGCACAACCCGCACGCCATGCTGCGTGATGTGGTGACGGTGGAAGAAGTCGTGAACTCGCCGATGATGTCCGACCCGCTGCATCGCCTCGACTGCTGCGTGGTGAGCGACGGCGGCGGCGCGGTGATTCTGGCCCGGCCCGAAATCGCCCGGTCGCTGAACAAGCCGGTGATTAACCTGCTGGGCGCCGGCAGTTCCATCAAGGCGCTGAACGGCGGCGACATCGACCTCACCTACACCGCCGGGCGCTACTCGGGCGCGACCGCGTTTGCCGAAGCGGGCGTGACGCCGGCGGACATCCAGTACGCCTCGATTTACGACAGCTTCACCATCACGGTGATCATGCAGCTGGAAGACCTCGGCTTCTGCAAGAAAGGCGAGGGCGGCAAGTTTGTGGCCGACGGCAACCTCATCTCCGGCGTGGGCAAGCTGCCGTTCAACACCGACGGCGGCGGCCTGTGCAACAACCATCCGGCCAATCGTGGCGGGATGACTAAAATCATCGAAGCGGTGCGTCAGCTGCGCGGCGAAGCACACCCCAAGGTGCAGGTGCCGAACTGCGGTCTGGCCCTCGCCCACGGCACCGGCGGCGTGATTTCCTCCCGCCACGGCAGCGCCACCCTCATCATGGAAAGGGCTTGAACATGGCCACTATTTATCAGGATCGCGTTATCACCGCGCCGGTCGCCACCCCGGAAAATCAGCCCTACTACGACGCCGCCGCGCGCGGTGAGTTGCTCATCAAGCGCTGCCTGGCGTGCAGCGAATTTCACTACCACCCGCGCGCGATTTGCCCGCACTGCTTCAGCGACCAGACCGAATGGGTGGTGGCGAAAGGCGAAGGCACTATCTACACCTTCAGCATCTCGCGCCGCGTCCTGCCCACGGCCTACGCCATCGCGTATGTGACGCTGGCCGAAGGCGTGTCGATGATGACGAACATCGTGGACTGCGATTTGGACGCACTGGAAATTGGGCAGGCTGTGAAGGTGGTGTTCAAGCCGTCTGAAGGCGGCCCGCCGGTGGCGATGTTCACGCCGGCGTAAGGCGTGAGGCTTGGGGCGGGGGGCGATCAGGCCTCCCGCTTTGCGGTGGAGGCGGCTTACGGCGGGCGCTCGCGCAAAACCCGTTCGGGCTGAGCCTGTCGAAGCCTGAAGGGGCTGGCGCTGCCTGCGATTAATTCGATGTCTGTCCCGGATTTCAGTCTAATTTCGATGCCCACTAACTGTCAGGCCAACGCACAATGACCGAAATGCCGTGGCAAATCTCCGCGATCAGGCCTTATCGCGATCGCCACATTTCATACTTGGAGCTGGCCAATATCTTCGGGTGGAGATTCAAGCTGTATGGCGTCTCTGTGTCCGAAACCGGTGTGTCCATCAATTATCGAGCGGCCCTGATTCATCTTGCGGAGCGGATTCTGCCGATGCCGCCGTTATGGCCAACGAAACCTGACCAGGAAACGCCATCCTTCGAAGCCCGTTATGGGGTTGGGTTTGGTATCGCCCATGAAGCCGCAGATGGGCTCTACGCGTTAATGAGTTGGTGGGTAGGCGAGAACATGCTTCAACACCACGTTTACTATGCCGAGACCGGCAAGCTCGAAGACTTCAAGAGCATCGCCGACACCTCGGTCATTGCGTGTGTCTGGGAGATGCAGATCATGGCATTCGAGCGGAATGCCTGGGTGCGCGAGGTGTTGGCGAGTCCGAATGAATCGAGCCTCGAAAGATACCTATGCGATACCTTCCAGCAAGAAGCCTTGAATTAGAAACGCGCGCCTTAGAAGAAAGACCAACGCGGACGCTGGATGTCGCGCCAGGCGCGCTATCAGACGTTGATGAATTTGATGGCTGTCCCGGATTCACGCTTGGGCTGGGGCTAAAAATTCAATGCCTGTCCTGGTTTTCGTCATGCGCCCACGCCACCTTGCCGCCCCGGCGGCCGCCGCGCGATAGTGGCGGGTAGCGCCGCTTCAGTTCGCGTCAGGTCGCCCTGATCCTTCTTTCACCTCAATCCTCACTGGAATCGCCTTATGTCTTTCGACGTCGAAAATCTCTTTGGCCGTCGCGCCGATAATCGCTGGGATCGGGTTGCGGTTGGCGACCTGCTGGAACGCATGACCTGGAGCGAGCCGGACAAGGTCGCGCTCAGCGCCACGGCAGACGCCATCTACGACCCTCTGTTTGCGAGCGTGACTTACCGGCAGGCGGACCGCATTGCCAATCAGTTGGCGAATGCGCTGCTGGCGCTGGGTCTGCAACGCGGCGACCGTGTGGCAATGCTGTGCGAGAACTCGGTGGAGGCCTACCTCAGCAAGCTTGGGATAGCGAAGGCGGGGCTGGTGGCGATGCCGATCAACACGATGATGGCGCCGGACGTCATCGAACACATGCTGCGCCATGTGGATGCCAGAGTTGCCTTGGTGGATGCCGACCTCTGGGCGGAGAAAGGCACGCCGTTCATCAACGCCGGGGTGCCGCCGGTGGCGAGCTATGACGGCGCGACGCCGCCGCCCGCTGGCGCCGTGCGCTTTCGGGATTTCATCGCCGGCGCGTCGGAAGCCGAGCCCGAGGTGCGCATTCATGGCGACGACATCTGGCAAATCCTGCTGACCTCGGGCACCACCGCGATGCCCAAGGCCGTGATGATTTCGCACACCTTCAGCTACATGGCGGCGCACAGCCACGCGCTGTCGTATTCACGCGGTTTGCCGCGAGAATGTGATTTGGTGACCTGTTCCTTCCTGCCGGTGGTTTATCACGTGGGCGACCACGCGCAGGTGCTGTCCGCTTTCGTGGCCGGTGGCAGGGTGGTGCTGGGCCGTCGCCCGCAGCCGGCGGCGGTGGCCAAGACCGTGACCCGAGAAGGCGTGACCTGCCTGTGGGGCGGCTCGCCGCAGATGCTGACCGACCTTGCGCGCGAAGTGGAATCCGCCAGATATTCCTACGACTTCAGCAGCGTGTCCGTGATTGTGTTTGGCTGGGCCGCGATGAGTCCGGGGCTGGCCAACACCTGGCAGCAGTTGTGCAACGGCGTTGAGTTGGTGGGCATCTTTGGTCAGACCGAAGCCATTGCCTGTCATCGCTTCTGGCCCGCGCGCTGGAACGAGAAATACCGGCGCACCGCGCCCGAAATCAACTACGTGGGGATCCCCTCACCAATGCTGGCGTCTACCGTGGTGGACGAGGCAGGCCGCTCGCTCCACGACCAGCCGGGCGCGGCAGGCGAAGCGGTTTATCGATCGCCGGCGGTGACGGCCGGTTACTTCCGCGATGAAGCCGCGACCGCAGAGGCGTTTCGCGGCGGATGGTTTCACAGCGGGGACATGTGCGTGTACGACGAGGAAGGCCTGCGCATCATGGTCGACCGCTACAAGGACGTGGTGAAGTCGGGCGGTGAAAACGTCTCCAGCATTCGCGTGGAGGCCGTGCTGGTTCAGCACCCGTCCGTGGCGCGCGCGGCGGTGGTGGGCCTGCCGGATGCGCGCTGGGGCGAAGCGGTCACGGCGGTGATCGTGCCCGCCGGTGGCAGCGTCATTGATGAAGCGGAATTAATCGCTTTCTGCCGCACGCGGCTCGCAGGATTTGAAACGCCGAAGCGCGTGGTCGTGATGGAGGACTTGCCGGTGACGGTAGGTGGCAAGGTGTTGAAGTATCGGTTGCGGGCGATGTTGGGCTGAGGGCGGGGGAGTGGGTGCCGGCAGTCCGTGCCTGTCCCTGAATTAGCAGCCTCGAATTCGCGAAATATGGCGCCAGCACCCGCCCTTCGACAGGCTCAGGGCGAACGGTATACCTACCTCAAAACAAGTCGATGCCTGTCCCGGAACTTCCGGAACTTCTGCCGAACTTCTGAACTGAAAGCCTAAACCCCGTTCGTGCTGAGCTTTTCAAAGCATGGACGGG
>CANFVX010000259.1 GCA_947450495.1 Gammaproteobacteria bacterium | reverse complement strand
TGATTTCCTGCGCTTCGCGCGGTAAGGGCTCCACGCGGAACTGTCCGGCCTGGAGCGGGACCGTGCGCGGGTAGCGATTCTCGGCCCAGGTCGCCGCGCCGAATACCGTCAACACGGTCCCGGTAAGAAACACCGCCGCCCACAGCCGATCCCCGCGCGTGACGAGCAAATCTTCGCGCCCTGCGGCCAGCGCCCGCAGACGCGTCATCAACAAGGGCCGGCGCAGCCACCAACCCGCAAACACCAGCGCCATGAGAATCCAGAAGCCTTCCCAGCGCACCACCGTGTCCACGCCCCAGGTTTCGAGATTGGGAATTTGCGTGCCGTCCAGCGTGGTCAGCGGCAGCTTGAAGTCGGCATGGTCGCCGCTCACGTCCACCCAGCTACCCGGCCCGAGCAGCGGGCCGGCGCCTTCCACGTTCACCATCGGGTGCACGTGATGATGGCCGGGGATGCGCCCTTTCAGGACGGTTTTGAATTCGTAATCGCGATCCAGCTGTAAGGGGCCGGATTGAATGGCCGGGGCGCCGTTGATGTAGCTCTCGACGCGCGCCAGCACCGGGCCGGGCGTGCCGTTGCCAATAAACACGCGCTCGGGCTTGGGCAAGTTCGCCGGCCAGTCCTCAAACAGGCGAAAGCGCCCGGTAACGGTGACGTCTTCATTAACGGCGATATGGTCGGTGCTCCACTTCACGTCGTAGAAGTGGGCGGTGCGCATCCGGAGGAACGGCTCCTGGTTGCGTTCGCCATGCGCCAGCGCCGGGCCCGCCACCATCAGACACAAGAGGCTGAACAGCCAGCGGCGTGCGCGGTTGTGCGAATGATTAAGTCCCATGGGTGTTCTCCACCGGAGCGACTGCCGCCGTTTGATTGTCCGCCATCCCGAACATCGCGCGCCAACGATTGGGCAGGGTGGTGACGCGTGCCATCAGCATCCCGATATGCCACCAGACCAGATAGGTGAGCACGCAAACAAAACCGGAGAACGCCGACGCGACCCAGGCGGAATGGCCGCCGAAGGTGCGCAAGGTGCCGCGTTCGATAAACCGCAGATATTCCGGCGTGGAAGTGCGGGTAAAGGTGTAGCCGATGTAGTCGGCCACCGAGACCAGCGTCCCCATGACTTCCACCGGCAAATGGTAGGGCGCCAGCATCGGCCAATTGCCGGGATAGAAGAGCACCGCAAAACCCATCCCGCCAATCACCGCGGTGAAGAAGAAATTGCCGGTGAGCACCAGCACGCAATCCAGCACCAATGCGCCCGGGATCATCAGCACCGGCCAGATGAGGCTGAAAGGAAAGTAGGACCACATATGGAAACCGAACACGCGTGCGATCCAGGCGCCGGCCATCAGGCAGGTGATGGACAAGGTGGCGCCAAGCGGTAGCCGGAATTTCTCCCATAGCACGTACTGCAAGGCGGCCGGGAAAGTAATCGCCACGATCGGCGTGAGCGTTACCCAGTATTGACGGTCTTTCCAATCCACCCAGAAATCCCAGTCGCCGGCCAACAGCTGAAAGTGGAGATGGAAGGCGGCCGTGATCGCCAGCACGATGATGAAGCTGATCACGATATCCAGACGGGCGGACAAGGAGGCGGCCCAGCGACTCCAGCGTTGGCCGTAAATTTCAATGAATTCGCCTTCCGGCGGCGGCTTGATGGACAAGGTCATGGCGCTCTCCCCGCGGAAATATCAGGATTCTTTTTGTTAAAAGCCGTCGCGGCGATTGCCGCGACGGCTAGCACTCAGGCGACGGACAGGCTTTGCGCCTCGGCCTGAATCTCGGCGCGACGAATCGCGTCCATCAGATGCTGGAGGATTTGCACCAGCAAACCGCCCAGCGCCAGCACCGACCAGCCGAGCACCACGAAGCCCCAATGCAGCGGCGCCGAGAAGTACTCTTCCATCAGCCAGAACGCATGGCCCCATTCGTTGTAGCCGAGGTTGGGCAGGATGAGGAACGGCCCGCCGACGGCGAGCATGAAAGGCAATGACAGGCGCTCAGCGAACTTCGGCAAACGGGTCATCGCGTACAGCAGCGAGCCCACGCCAAACAGCACGAAGAGCGGCATGGTGCCGTAGAACAACACGATGTGGCTGGGGGTGAACGAAGTGTCGCGCACCACCGTTTGATGCCAGGAGGCATCCTGCTCGGCAAAGAAGCTGCCGGTGAAATACACCGCGAAGGCGTAAACGAAGATGAAGAAGATGAGATTCACATAGCGGCGAATTTCCTCGCGTGGCGCGAGCTGCGCCATGTTGCGATCGCGCGTGAACCACAGGTAGGACCACAGTCCCGCCCAGCTCGTCGTGAGAATCACAAGCTCGGCCTTGAGCAAATTGATCCAGTAGGTATCGAAGGCGGGGGCGGTGGCGTCGAGGCCAGCGGTCCAGCCAAACACCTGCTGGTACATACGGTAGGCGAACATCAGGCTAGACACGCCGAGCAGACCAAGAATGAGACCGCGCCAGGACACGAACGCACGCGTCGACCAGTCTTGGGTGGTGAACAGAGCAACAGGTTCCGGTTTCGTCATGAGAAATCTCCTGCGGTTTTGTCGCCACACCATAGCGCCGACGCGCGGGAGACACCACGAAAATTTTGCGGTTTTTAGCCGGATTTTATGACGCAACGCAGCGAAACGAGGCAACAACCGGGGCACCGCCCAGCCGCCAAGTTTGTTACCCTCGCCCGCGGAACCGGTTTCCAAATAATCAACGCACACTCGGGGAGCACACTTGATGGACATGCAGCAACTTCAGGATCTGGAAGACATCCGCCAACTCAAATCACGCTATTTCCGCCTGATGGACACCCAGCAATGGGAAGCCTGGCAGGACTGCTTCACGGTCGACATTTCGGCGTTTTACGAAGGTGCGCCGCGGGCCAGCGCCGACCTGCCCACCGACATTGGCTGCGAAGGTCGACCTGCACTGGTCGCCGGCGTCAGCGGTTTGATGACCGGCGCTAAGTCCATGCATCAAGGTTTCATGCCGGAAATTGAACTCACCAGCGCGACCACCGCCAAAGCCATTTGGGCGATGTTTGATTACGTGCGACTGCCCACCTGCCACTTCAAGGGCTGGGGCCATTACCACGAGGAATATGTGAAACAGAACGGCGCCTGGAAGCTGAAGAAAATTCACCTCACCCGGCTGCACACCGAAGAAATCTGGGTCTAGGGTTCAAGGCTGTCTGCACCGGCCACGGCGCGCGCCTAGCGCCCCGTGGCCAGCACATTCAAGGCGCTTACTTCACTTCGACTTTCTTGATTTCGATCGCCGCTTCCGGCACGTCGCCGTGCGGTCCGACAGAGGTCGTGGGCACGCCGACGATGGCGTCGACCACGTCCATCCCTTTGGTCACTTTGCCAAACACCGCATAGCCCCAACCCGGCCCTTCGGGCGCGGTGAAATCGAGCGGGGTGTTATCCGACACGTTGATAAAAAACTGCGCCGTCGCGCTGTGCGGGTCGCCGGTGCGCGCCATCGCGATCGTGCCGCGTAAATTTTTAAGCCCGTTGCTTGCTTCGTTCTCAATCGGCGCACGCGTTGGCCGTTGTTCCATCGCCGGCGTAAAGCCGCCGCCCTGCACCATAAAGCCGGGAATCACCCGGTGAAAAATCGTGCCGTTGTAAAAGCCGGCCTTCGCGTAGCTCACAAAATTTTCCACCGTCTTCGGCGCCTTGGCCGAATCAAGCGCGAGTTCGATGGTGCCTTTGGAGGTCTGCATCACCACCTGAACCTCGGCGGCCTGTGCGCTCCAAAGGGATGCGAGACTGAGGGAGGTGAGCAGGCCGAAAGTGGCCATTGGATTCTTCATGGAGTGCTCCTTTTGTGATGGAAAAATACTGCGTGTCGCGGACCATAGCCTAACGCCTGCACGCGCCCGGTTGCCCGCTCAGGTGCCACGCGGTTTCGCGCGATGCGTGGCGGTCGCGATCCACGGATCGTCCGGCCAGGGATGGCGCGGATAGCGACCTTTCATTTCTTTTTTGACTTCCGGATAGGTGCGCTCCCAAAAGCCCCGCAGATCCTGCGTGACCTGTAAGGGGGTTTGTCGCGGCGACAACAAATGCAGCACCACCGGCACCCGGCCGCGCGCGATGCGGGGCGTATCTGCCAGTCCAAACATTTCCTGCAGTTTGACCGCCAATACCGGCGCTTCCCCCAAGGTGTACGCGAGCCGCCGACGCTGGCCGCTGGGCACTTCGATCTCGACCGGCGCCAGTTCGTCGACCTGTCGGCGCTGCCCGTAGTCGAGGCGGTTGCGTAGCGCCTCGCCCAGATTCCCGGCGTCCAGTTCCGACACCCGCGCAAAGCCTTCCAGCAAGGGCAGCAGCCAGTCTTCGGCTTCAATCTGCAGGGCTTCGTCCGACACCGCAGGCAAGCCAAGCTCCGGGCACCACTCGCGCAAACCCTGCACCCGCGCCTGCCATTCGCGCAGCGCCGGCGTCCAGGGCAAGGCGTCCAGACCGAGCGCGAGGATGCCTTCAAACAACAGGGTCGCGGTGGCCGCATCGCGAGGCGTGGCGCGCGCGCGCTGGCTGAGGGTAATGCCGGCAAAGCGCTGGGTTTCGGTGGCTTCCACGCTGCGATTTTCGCGATTGAATCGCAGCTCAACGCCGGCCTGCCACCACGCCGGAAACTGCGTCTCCAGAAAGCGTCGGGACACCGGCGCCGCGCGTTGAATCAGGCTGTCCTTGTCTTCCTGCCGGAGTTCGGCCACCACCAGCCAGGGCTCGCCGCGCAAACTCGATTCGGGATGCAGGCGCGCGCCGCGACCGTTGCTCAACTGATAGCGCAGGAGGTCAGTGTCGTGCTGGCAGGCGATGCGGTCGGGATAGGCCAAGGCCAATACTTCGCCGGTGTCGTGGGCGTCGTCGGCATGCTCGACTTTCAATCCCAAACGTCTTCGCCACTGCTGCGAGGCCTGATCGATGCGCTGCAAAGCGCCGCGGTCTGCGTCCGGCCCGGCGTTGCGGCCGGCGCGCTGGGCGGCCAGCGCTTGCAGACGCGGGCGTAGGTCATCGTTACGGCGTGAGTCACCGCGCAGCGGATCGCGGGCCTCCAGCACCGCCGCCACGTCACAGGCCAGCCCGCGCAGCGCGGCCGGTGCGCGCCGCAAGGCATTCGCCAAACGCGGATGCAGGCCCAATTCCAATAAGGCGCGACCATGAGCGGTCGCCGCGTTGTCGGCGTCCAGCGCACCTAGCTGACGGAGCAGATCCTGTGCC
>CANFVX010000258.1 GCA_947450495.1 Gammaproteobacteria bacterium | reverse complement strand
CGGTCCGGATGGACATTCGCCGCATCGGTTCCTTGAAGCGCGGGGATGAAATCATCGGTAACGAAACCCGCGTGAAAATCGTGAAGAACAAAGTGGCGCCGCCGTTCAAGGAAGCCGTGTTCGACATCATCTACAACGAAGGCGTTTCGCGCGAAAGCGAAATCATCGAGATGGGCGTAGCGCAGGGCTTTATGGATAAATCCGGCGCGTGGTACTCGTACAAAGGTGACCGCTTGGGGCAGGGTAAGGAAAACGTTCGGACCTACCTCAAGGAACACCCCGCGGTTGCGGCTGAACTGGAGGCCTCAATTCGGGCGGCGTGCTTGCCGGCCGCGGCCCCCCAGATTGAAACTGATGATGAACTGGAGCCCGACCTCTGAGCGATGACCCAGCGGCCGGCGCGCGCCGACAGGCGCTGGCCGCATTGGCGCGACGCGAGCATTCACGCATCGAACTCAAGCGCAAATTGGCGCAGCGTGGGCACGAAGATCCGGCCGTTGAGGCAGTGCTCGACGAACTGACCGACCAGCGCTACCTCAGCGACGAGCGTTTCGTTGAGATGTTCGTCCGCTCGAAGGCTGAGCGAGGACAAGGCCCGGTGCGTATAGGGCATGAACTGCGGGAGAAAGGCGTCGCCGCCGAACTGATTGAAGCGGCGCTGGACGCTTCGGCCGCACACTGGATTGAGCGCGCGCGTGCGGCGCTCAATCGCAAGTTCTCAGGGGAAGTCACCGACTTTCCTGAGCGTGCAAAGCGCATGCGGTTTCTGGAATACCGCGGCTTTTCGCACAAACACATTAGCGCTGCCCTCAAAGGCGGTGATGACGAATGACCTAACGCCCAGAGTAGCCCTACGCCATGAAGAGCGCCGATATCCGTCAGGGATTTCTTGATTACTTCGCCCAGCAGGGCCACGAAATTGTGCCGAGCAGTCCGCTGGTGCCCGGGAACGATCCCTCGTTGCTGTTCACCAACGCGGGGATGGTGCAGTTCAAAGACGTCTTTCTGGGGTTGGAAGACAGGACTCAGCGCCGCGCCACCAGCAGCCAGCGTTGCGTGCGCGCCGGCGGCAAGCACAACGATCTGGATAACGTGGGTTACACCGCCCGCCATCACACCTTTTTCGAGATGCTGGGCAACTTCAGCTTCGGGGATTACTTCAAGCGCGAAGCCATCGAGTTCGCCTGGGGGCTGCTCACAGAGCGCTTCGGGCTACCCGCCGACAAACTCTGGGTGACGGTGTTCGAGACCGACGACGAAGCCGCCGAGATTTGGCAAAAGCACATCGGTATCGACCCCAAGCGGATTACCCGCTGCGGCGAAAAAGACAACTTCTGGATGATGGGGGACACCGGCCCCTGTGGCCCCTGCACCGAAATTTTCTTCGACCACGGCCCCGGCGTCGCCGGTGGCCCGCCCGGCTCGCCGGACGCCGACGGCGATCGCTATATCGAAATCTGGAATCTGGTGTTCATGCAGTTCGAGCGCTCGGCGGGCGGTGAACTGAAGCGCATTCCCAAGCCTTCGGTGGATACCGGCATGGGGCTGGAGCGGGTGTCCGCCGTCCTGCAGGGCGTGCACAACAACTACGACATCGATCTCTTCCGCAACCTCATCGATGCCATCCGCAATCTTGCGCCAGAAGATTGTGGCAACTCACCCTCGCTGCGCGTGATCGCCGACCACATCCGGGCCTGCGCCTTTCTGGTGATGGACGGCGTGGTGCCCAGCAACGAAGGCCGCGGCTATGTGCTCCGCCGGATCATGCGGCGCGCGCTGCGCCACGGGAACAAACTGGGTTTCCGCGACGCGTTTTTCCATAAGTTGGTGGCGCCGCTGGATCGCGAAATGGGCGGCGCCTTTCCGCAACTGCATGAGCGTGCCGGGCGCATTGTGGAAGTCCTCAAGCAGGAAGAAGAGCGCTTTGCAGAGACCCTCGATCAAGGTCTCAAAATTTTTGAGTCCGCCGTTACGAATCTGAGCGGCGCCACCATTCCGGGTGACGTGGCCTTCAAGCTCAACGATACCTACGGCTTCCCGGTCGACCTCACAGCGGACATTGCTCGCGAGCGCGGTCTCGCGATTGATATGCCGGCCTATGAAGCGGCCATGAACGCGCAGCGCGAACAGTCGCGTGCGGCCAGCCATTTCGCCAACGTCGATACCTCGCATGCCATCGCGGGCGAGGCTTTGAGTGCGCTGGGCACAGCACAGGCGTTCACCGGCTATGAGCGCGCGACCGAAACCGTGCGCGTGTCGGGCTTGTTCCAGGACGGCCAAGCGGTGGCCCAGGTCGCCGCTGGTGCCGGCGCCGTCGTGGTGCTGGAAAGCACGCCTTTCTATGCGGAATCCGGCGGTCAGATTGGTGACCGCGGTCGCTTGCGCACCGCAGGCGGCGTCTTTGAGGTGAGTGACACCCGCAAACAGGGCGGCCTCCATCTGCATCTCGGCCGCCTCACCGCGGGCACGCTGGCGCTGGGCGATGAAGTACAGGCCGAAATCGACGACACCCGCCGGGCGGCCACACGCAGCAATCACTCCGCTACGCATCTTCTCCACGCCGCGCTTCGCCAGACTTTGGGCGATCACGTGGAGCAGAAAGGCTCGCTGGTGGAACCCGATCGCCTGCGCTTTGACTTCGCGCATACCGCGGCGGTCACGCCAGATGAACTGCTGACCATCGAGCGTCTGGTCAACGCGCAAATTCGCGCCAATCACGCGGTTGAAACGCGCCTCATGAACTATCGGCAGGCGCTCGACGCCGGCGCCATGGCGCTGTTCGGCGAGAAATATGGCGACGAAGTGCGCGTGTTGAGCATGGCGGGTTTCTCGGTCGAACTTTGTGGCGGCACGCATGTCTCTCGCACCGGGGACATCGGGGTGTTTCGGATCGTGGTCGAAAGCGGGATTGCCGCTGGCGTCCGCAGAATTGAAGCTGTGAGTGGCGCCGGCGCGCTCGAATTTACCTTGCGTAATGAACAGACTTTGCGAAAAATCGCGGCCGGCGTGAAAGCGAGTGGCGGCGATGAAGCGCTGACCAAAATCGCCCAACTCGCGGACCGCTCGCGGGCGCAGGAAAAAGAAATTCAGGCCCTGAAATCCAAGCTGGCCGGCCAGTCCGGGCGCGATCTGGCGGACGGCGCAGTGAGCATTGGTGAGGCGAAACTGCTGGTGCAGCAGTTGGACGGCGCCGACGCCACCACGCTACGCGAAGCGATGGACCGCCTCAAAGACAAACTCCAGACCGCCGTCATCGTGTTGGCGACGGTGGAGGAAGACAAGGTAAAACTGGTGGCGGGTGTCACCAGCAATCTCACCGCCAAGGTGAATGCCGGCCAGCTCGCCAATTTCGTTGCGAGTCAGGTGGGCGGTAAGGGCGGTGGACGTCCCGATCTGGCGCAGGCCGGTGGCCCTGACGTCGCGGCCTTGCCGCGGGCGCTGGAGTCGGTTCAGGGCTGGGTGGCCGAGCGCCTCGGCTAATTGCACAAGCAAAGACAGAGAGTCTTATGAGTCTGATTGTCCAGAAATTCGGCGGGACGTCCGTCGGTTCCGTTGAACGTATCCAGGCCGTGGCCGAGCGCGTGGCACGAGATCACGCCGCCGGGCATCGCATGGTGGTTGTGGTGTCCGCCATGTCGGGTGAGACCGATCGCCTGCTTAATCTTGCCCGCGCCATCCAGAATCCGCCGGCGCCGCGCGAGCTCGATAGCCTGCTGTCGACTGGCGAGCAGGTCACGATTGGCCTGCTGGCCATGGCGCTCGAAGCCCGTGGCGTGCCGGCCAAGTCCTATACCGGTGCCCAGGTCAAAATCCTCACGGATTCCGCCTTCAACAAGGCCCGTATCGAGGCGATTGATTCCGCCAATATCGAAGCGGACCTCAATAGCGGCAAAGTGGTTGTCGTCGCCGGTTTTCAGGGCGTTGACGCCAACGGCAATATCACCACCCTCGGTCGCGGCGGGTCAGATACCACCGGCGTTGCGCTGGCAGCCGCGCTGAATGCGGATGAATGCCAGATCTATACCGATGTGGACGGCGTCTACACGACCGACCCGCGCATCGTGCCCGAGGCCCGGCGCCTTGAGCGCATCACTTACGAAGAAATGCTCGAAATGGCCAGTCTCGGCGCTAAGGTGCTGCAGATCCGTTCGGTTGAATTCGCGAGCAAGTATCAGGTCACGCTGCGCGTGCTGTCGTCCTTCAAGGACGGCCCGGGCACGCTGATCACGACAGAGGAGAACATCATGGAAGCCGCATTGATTTCAGGCGTCACGCTCAATCGTGATGAAGCCAAGCTCACCGTACTGGGCGTGCCCGATCGGCCGGGTATTGCCGGGGCAATTCTGGGCCCGGTGGCGGACGCCAATATCGAAGTCGACATGATTGTCCAGAATGTGGCTGCCGATGGTTCGGCCGACTTCACCTTTACGGTCAATCGCAATGACTTCGACAAAGCGCTCGGCATCCTTCAGGGCATTGCCGGTGAATTGAAAGCCCGCGAGGTCACGGGCGATCGCAAAATCGTTAAGGTGTCGCTGGTGGGGGTGGGTATGCGCTCACACGCCGGGATCGCGAGCCGCGCTTTCCGTATTCTGGCCAGCGAAGGCATCAACATTAAGATGATCTCCACCTCTGAAATCAAAATCTCTGTGGTGGTTGATGATAAATATGGAGAGTTGGCGGTGCGTGCCTTGCACTCCGAGTTTGGGCTCGGTGGATAGCGTTAAAAATTCAAGACGAAATATAGGGCCATAATTCGTCCCTATCGGCTAGAATGTCCTCCACTTGTAGGATGCTTGAACGCAAACGCTGAGAAAAATGCACAGGTGCCTAAGAGAAACGGCAAGCGTCAAGTCCATTACTTTGGCTTGAAACGCAGCAGTAGATGATGGATTCCGCTGAAGACCTTTGAGGACCATAGCCCCCGAGGGTCGCGAAAGCCGGCGGTATTCGAATAACTAAGGGCGCGAGGCGTCCATGTAGCAGGTTTGGAGATTAGGCATGCTCATTCTTACCAGAAGAGTCGGGGAGTCGCTGATGATCGGCGATGAGGTCAACGTGACCGTGCTCGGCATCAAAGGCAATCAGGTTCGCATTGGCGTGAATGCACCCAAGGACGTTTCGGTCCATCGAGAAGAAATTTATCAGCGTATCCAGCAGGAACAACCCGGACAGGCTGTCGCTGACGACGAATAAACCCGATTGAGCGAGACCGCGCTTTACGCTGGCAAGCCTCATGGGTATTCTGCCCGCCACGGAGAGATGGCCGAGTGGCTGAAGGCGCTCCCCTGCTA
>CANFVX010000257.1 GCA_947450495.1 Gammaproteobacteria bacterium | reverse complement strand
GGTTTCGAACCGCAGGTCGCGGCTGGTCACAATGCCCACCAGCTGGCCTTTGTCGACCACCGGCACGCCTGAAATGCGCTTGGCGCGGGTGAGCGCCATCACGTCGCCAATGCTCGCGTCGGGCGACACCGTGATGGGATCGCGAATCACGCCGCTTTCAAATTTCTTGACCTGATGAACCTGCGCCGCCTGCTCTTCGGCCGACATGTTCTTGTGAATGATGCCGATGCCGCCTTCCTGCGCGAGGGCGATCGCAAGGCGTGCCTCGGTCACGGTGTCCATCGCGGCGGCGATGAGTGGCACCTGCAGGCTGATGTCGCGGGTCAGGCGCGTGGAAAGATTGACCTCCCGTGGCAGCACCTCTGAGTAGTCGGGCAGCAACAGAACGTCGTCGAAAGTAAGACCATCGCCCGAGATGCGCATATGCGGGCACCGTTGGAAAGCTTGGGAAGGGCCATGGATTATAGGCGCTGGGGCGCGATCTAAAAACCTCTCATCGCACCCAATCGCCGTTTTACCCCTGCTGTCCTGCCGATAAACCCCGCCCCGGACTTCTTTGTATATGCAAGTTTGGGCTCGTACACTGCGGCCATGAACGCCAATACCGCCAAGCCCGCCGGTTGCACGAACTTCAAACTGCGCCAACTCCTGCGGCGGGTGGCGCGGCTCTACGACCTTGAAATGGCCGCGACCGGGCTCAAGACCACGCAATATTCGCTGCTGAGCTACATCGTCAAAACCGGCCCCATCGCGCCCGGCCAGCTTGCGCGCGAGATGGGAATGGACGCCTCAACGCTCACCCGCAACCTGAAACCCCTGCTGGCCCAGGGCCTCGTCCAGCAAGGCCCCGGCGACAATGCCCGCCAGCGGCGCATCGAACTCACGCCGCAGGGCCGCGCGCGGCGGCAGTCGGCGCAAACGCAGTGGAAAGCGGCCCAACTCAAACTCAACGACCTGCTGGGCGCTAGCCGGGTTAATGAACTCCACGCGTTAATCGATTACGGGCTCGCGAAACTCAACGACCCGCCCGCATCACTTGCCGAAAACGACTAAGCCCGAGAGCAACACCCCATGAGCACACTGAACTGGCAAAAATCAGCCTGCAATCTTTGCTACATCAACTGCGGCGTCGAGCTGGGGCTGGAGGGCGCGGGCGCAGAGGCTCGCGTGGTCAAGGTGAAAGGGGACAAGCAAAACCCCAAATCGCGGGGCTATCTGTGCAACAAGGCGCAGGGCATTCCGAATTATCTCTACCACCGCGACCGTTTGACCTCGCCGCTGCGACGACGCGCGGACGGTAGCTTCGAGCCCGTGAGCTGGGAGACTGCGCTCGGCGAGATCGCGAGCAAACTGGGGGCAATCGCGCAGCAGTACGGCGGGCAGTCGCTGGCCCTGTATGGCGGTGGCGGGCAAGGCAATCATGCGGGAGGCGCCTACGCCACGGCGTTTCTGCGCAGTCTGGGTTCGCGCAATGTGTTCAACGCGCTGGCGCAGGAAAAGACCGGCGATTTCTGGGTCAACGGACATCTTTTCGGCGCCCAGACCTGTCATACCGCCGAAGATATCGAGCACTGCGACCTGTTGCTGGTACTGGGCGCGAACCCCTGGTTGGCGCACGGCTTCGCCAACGCGCGTCTCGAGCTCAATGCCATCCAGAAAGACCCCGCGCGGCATTTGATTGTGGTCGACCCACGCCGGAGCGAAACCGCCGAGATGGCCGATCTGCATCTGCAAGTGCGGCCCGGCACCGACGCCTTTCTGCTCGCCGCCCTGCTCGCCACGCTGGCGCAGCGCGGGGCCTTCGACCAGTCCTTCATCGCAGCCCACACGGTGGGTTATGCAGACCTTGTAGCGGTCCTCGCCCACGTCCCGATCGAGGAATACGCCGCGACCGCCGACGTCCCCCTGGCGCTCATCGCGCAAGCGGCAGACATGATCATGGCCGCCGAGGCGATGGTCGTGCGGGCGGAACTCGGCATTCAACAGGGCCGGCATTCAACGCTGAATTCCTACCTGGAAAAGCTGCTGTTTCTTCTGACCGGCCACTTTGGTCGGCGCGGCACCAACACCCTGCACAGCTGGCTCGCGCCGCTGTGGGGCAATGGTCGCGGGCAGATTTACGCGCCCACCAACACCGAAGTCATCGCCGGCTTGCTGCCACCTAATCTGCTGCCGGAGGCGATTCTGGGCGAGCATCCCGACCGCCTTCGCGGCCTGTGGGTCGACAGCAGTAACCCCGCCAACACTGCGGCGGACACCCAGCAGGTGCTCAAGGCCCTGCAGGCGCTGGAACTGCTGGTGGTGGTCGATGTTGCCTTCACCGAGACCGCGCAGTTCGCGCACTACGTGCTGCCCGCTTCGTCCCAGTATGAGAAGTGCGAATACACGCTGTTCAGCTTTGAGGCGCCGACCAATTTCTTCCAGGTTCGCGCACCGGTGATAGCGCCGCTGGAGGGAACGTTGAGCGAGCCCGAGATCTATTCGCGACTGTCTGCCGCGCTCGGAACACTGCCCGACGAAGCCACGCTGGAGACGCTGAACCAGGCGGCCAGCGCGGGTCTGGCCGCGTTCGGCAGCGCTTTTCAGGCCTTCATCAAGACGCAGCCACAGTTCGGCGCGGTGGTCCCGCTCATTCTCTACAACACGCTGGGACCGAGCCTGCCCGATCACACCGCCGCCGCGGCGCCGCTGTGGCTGGCGGCGCAACAGCTCGCCCGCCGACATGCCGACGCCGTGCGCAAGGCGCTGGGCGAACACGCGCCCGCCACCGACATCAACTTGGGCGATGCGCTCTTTATGCAGGTGGTGAGCGCCCGGTCGGGGCTCGCGTTTTCCACCCACGAGAGCGCGTGGAGTCTGGTGGAACACGCCGACCAGAAAGTGCACCTCGGCATTCCTCGCCTGCTGGAAGCGCTGCAGGCACTGAGCCCGGCCTCGGTGGCGCCGGATCCGGACTTTCCGTTCTTGCTGTCGGCCGGCCAGCGTCGGCTTCAAAACGCCAACCAGAATTTCCGCGATCCGGGCTTTCGCAAAGACGATCCCGACGGCGCGTTGTCCATCCACCCGGAAGATTTGGCAGCGCTGGGGCTCAGCGATAAGGATTGGGTGGCAGTGGCTTCAGCCCGCAGCCGCCTCATCGTGCGCGCCCGCACTGAATCCGGCCTACGGCGCGGCTATCTCGTACTGCCCCACGGTTACGGGCAGGCCTATCTCTCGGCCGCAGGCGGGGAGCGCGTGATTTGCGGGCCGCGCATCAACATGTTGACCGACAGCCATTCGCGCGACCCGATTGCCGGCACGCCCTATCACAAGGCGGTGCCGGTGCGGCTTGAACTGCCCAGCGCCAGCGAGCGCAGCGCCGCCGAACACAATTCGGCGCGTGTCGTGGCCGACCAGCGCGCCTGAGGCCGCACCGCGCCTAGCCTGCGGTAGATCAGGCTCACCGCGCGGCGCCCGCCTCCGCCCCGTTTTGCGGTTTAATGCCGGCATGAGCCGAGTCGTCTACAGCATTACCCGCCTGAACCGCGAAGTCCGCGCCTCCATCGAAGGCAACTTCGGCGCGCAGTGGGTGGAAGGCGAACTTTCCAATCTGGCGCGCCCGTCTTCCGGACATCTGTATTTCTCCTTGAAAGACCCCTCCGCGCAGGTCCGCTGCGCGATGTTCAAACCGCGCAGCCAGCAGCTGCGCTTCCGGCCGGCAGACGGCATGCAGGTGTTGGCCTACGCGCGCATCAGCCTGTACGAGCCGCGCGGTGAGTTTCAGCTGGTGGTGGAACATCTGGAGCCGGCAGGCGAAGGCCTGCTCCGCATGAAGTTCGAGGCGCTGAAACAGAAACTGGCCGCCGAAGGCCTGTTCGAGACCGAGCGCAAGCGGCCCTTGCCGCTGTGGCCGCGGGCGATTGGGGTTGTTACGTCCCCGTCTGGCGCCGCCGTGCGCGACATCCTGCACGTGTTGGCGCGCCGTAATCCCGCCGTGCCGGTATTTATCTACCCCTGCGCGGTGCAGGGCGTAGCCGCCGCCGGCGAAATCGCCAATGCCATTGCTACCGCCAATCGGCGCGCCGAATGCGACGTGCTAATCGTGGCGCGAGGCGGCGGTTCGCTGGAGGATCTGTGGGCCTTCAACGAAGAGCCGGTGGTGCGAGCGATCGCGGGTTCGACCTTGCCCGTAATCAGCGGTGTTGGCCACGAAATTGACTTCACGCTGAGCGATTTTGCCGCCGACGTGCGCGCGCCCACTCCGTCGGCCGCCGCCGAACTGGCGGTGCAGGACCGGCTGGAAGCGCTGCGAATCTTTAACCGCCTCGAACAGCGTCTGGGGGCGGGCCTGCAGAATCGCGTGCAAATGGCCGAGCATCGCCTCATGGCACTCAGCGCGCGACTGGTGCATCCCGGCCGGCGCATCGAACAGCACCATCAACGGCTGGATGAATTGCTCCGCAGACTCACGCCCGCGCTCCGTCGCACCCTGCAGTTCAAGCAATCCCGGCTCCGCGCCGCCGAGGCCGCGCTCGCCAGCGCCACGCCGAGTCGGCGGGTGATGCTGGCGCAATCCCGGCTTCAGGGCGTCGAACAACGCCTGCGCGGCGCCCTGCCGCTGATCCTTACCCGCTTCAATGCCCGCGTGGCGGAAGCCGAACGCACCCTGCTCGCCGTGAGCCCGGTGGCCACGCTGGCGCGGGGTTATGCCATCGTGACGCAGGCGAGCGGTGAAATTGCGCGGGACGCCGCCCAACTCGCGGCGGGCGATGTCGTTCAGGCCAGACTTGCACGGGGCGCGCTGGATTTACGCGTCGAGCGCACGCTGCCGGAAATCCCGGAGCCGCCAGCGTCTCAGTAGCGCCAGCGATACCACAGGCTCCCGAGATATTCGTAGAGCGCGATCCGCGAGAAGTTGAGCGCTTCGGCGTCCGGCATGAAATCGAGCGCGGACATGTCGCCTGCACCCCGCCCCGACACAAAGCCAATCGGCGCCGCCAGCACCTCGAAGCCGGCTTGGGTAAAGGCCCGACGCGCGCGGGGCATGTCGGTGGCCTGGGTCACCAGTACGATGCGGCGCGCGCTCAGCAGCTGGCGGGCGAACTGTGCGTTCTCTGCGGTGTCGCGACTGGCGGCCTCGACCCAGGCCACCGGCACCCCGAAATCCTGCTCTAGCGTTTCCCGCATCAGCACACCTTCGGGCCGGCCGCCCAGCGGCGAGCCGCCCACCACCGCAATAGGCCAACCGCTCGCGCGGTGCAGGCGTGCCGCGTAGCGCAAACGCTCCAGCGTTCGAACCGAGATGGTGTCTGCGCG
>CANFVX010000256.1 GCA_947450495.1 Gammaproteobacteria bacterium | reverse complement strand
TGTGCGCACAACAAGGGATTCTTCCAGTTGCCTTCCCCATCCAGACCGCCGATGACTTCGCGGTGGCCGTCGGTGTAAATCTTGGTCTGACGCTGCACATCCGAATGCTGCCCGCCGGCCACGCCGGGGCTGCCTTCAAGCGTGCGCGCGGTTTCCATGCTGAGCGCGCCTTCGGCGAGATACCGCACTTTGAAGATAGCGCCCAAGCCCCCGCGATAGCGTCCCGGGCCGCCGCTGTCCTGACGCAGTTCAAAGGCTTCGTAGGCGATGGGGAACAACAGCTCGGCGGTTTCGGCCGGCATGTTCATGCAGTTGCCGAGCGGGTCTTCGGTCACGTTCATGCCGTCGCTGTAGGGCGTCGCGCCCCAGCCGCCGGCCGGCAGATCCGAGAACACGTCGGTTGCGCCATTGGGCGAGACCACGGAAGACACAAACCAGTTGCAGTCGGCGCTGGTGGAGCCGGTGACGCGGCCGGGGATGGCTTTCGCCAGCGCCTGCCAGATGGCGCTCGTGATCTTGGCCGAGGTGAGCGTGGTGCAGCCGATAGTCGGCGCCGGCCACTTGGCGTTCAACCAGGAGTTCTCCGGAATCACCAGCTTGATGGGATTGAACATGCCCTGATTCTGCGGCGCATACGGCGCAAGGAAGAACTGCAGCGAATACAGCGAAGCGGAAGCGGTGTTGGCGTAGGGCGAATTAATCGCGCCCTTCACCACGCTGTCGGTGCCGCTGAAGTCCACGGTGATTTCCGAGCCCGACACAATCAGCTTCACGCGGATCTGGATGGGTTTGTCGGAGAAGCCGTCGGTGTCGGCGTAGTCCTCGCCTTCGTACTCGCCGTCCGGGATCTCGGTGATGCTCTTGCGCACGATGCGCTCGGTGTATTCCTGCAGCTGCTTCATCGCGGCTTTGAGCGTCACCACGCCGTACTTGGCCGCGGCCCGCTGCATCTCCAGAGTGCCGGCGCGCAGGCAGCCCACGTGCGCCTGCAGGTCGCCTTTCACAAAGTGCGGCGTGCGGGTGTTGTTCATCAGGATGTCAACGATTTCTTCGCGCACCACGCCGCGCTCGTAGACCTTCACCGGCGGCAGCCGCAGGCCTTCGCCCGCGATATGCGTGCCGGCAAACGCCTGACCACCGGCCGCGCCGCCGCCGAGATCCATCCAGTGCCCACGGCTCACCGCAAATCCCAGCAGGTCGCCATCCACGTAAATGGGCGAGAGGAAAGTCATGTCGTTGATATGCGTGCCGCCCTGATAAGGATCGTTCACGCAAATGACGTCGCCTTCATAGATGTTGGCCAGCCCGTAGCGACGGATGATCGCCTCGGCGCTGAACTTCATCGCCGCCAGATGAATCGGGCAGTTCGCGGCCTGCGACAGCAGCTGGCAGTCGTAGTCGTAGATGGCGTTAGAGAAGTCGACCATGTCGGCCAGAATCGGCGAGAAGGAGGCCCGCTGCAGCACCGTCGACATGCGGTCGCTGGCGTACTCAAAAATGCTCCGCAGCACTTCAAAGGTGACCGGATCGAGTTTGGTCTGCTCGATCACGGCGGAATCAACCACTACTTTTTTGTCCATTTCACAGCTCCTCGCAGGCTTGCGGTTTAGACGTTCGACATCAGGTTGCGGCTGATGTCGATCACGAGATTGCCAAATCGATCGACGGTGGCCACCGCATTCGGCGGCAGCACCGCGCAGGCGTGTTCGTATTCCACGATACAGGGGCCCGCCACACTGGCTTCCGGCGCCAGCGCATGTCCGTTGTACACCTTGCTCGCATGCCAGGCTTTGTTGAACCAAATCTGGCGCTCGCCTTTCACCGGCTCACCGCCCTGCACGCCCACTTCTACTGCGGGTGGGGAAGGCATCTTGCCGGTGACGGTGACGCCCAGCGACACCAGCGCCGGCGCGAAGTCGTCTGAGCTCACACCATACTCGCGCTCGTGGCATTGATGAAACAGCGCTTCGATCGCGGGAATCTCGGCCGCCGTTAAGGCCGTCGCCGGCATCGGCGTTTCGACTTCGTAGGTCTGGCCCACATAGCGCATCTGCGCCGTGCGCCGGATTTCGATCTGATCGCGCGGCACGCCGTCGGCGGCGAGCAGCCGCACGCCCTCTTCTTCCAGCTTCGTATACAGCGCGTTGACCTCGGCGAGGTCCGCGCTCGCGACCGGCGAGAAATAAAAGGCTTCCAGATCGTGGCGCAGATCCATCGCGGTGGCGCCGAAGGCCGAGGCCACGCCGGCGTGGATGGGCATGATCACACGCGGGATGTTCATCGACTCCGCCACAAAGCAGGCGTGCATGGTGCCGGCACCGCCAAAGCTCGCGAGGATGAAGTCACGCGGGTCGCGACCGCGCGAGACCAGCACTTTCTTCACGGCCTGCGCCATGTTTTCGCAGCCGATACGAATCATGCCGTCGGCAGTTTCGATGGTGGACAAGCCGATGCCGGCGGCGAGCCGCGCCATCGAGGCTTCGGCGGCCGCGCGATCCAGCGTCATCTTGCCGCCCAGCGTGGGTTCGATTCGACCCAGCAGCAGGTTGGCGTCGGTGATGGTGGGCTCGGTGCCGCCCAGGCCGTAGCACACCGGGCCCGGGCTTGAGCCCGCGCTGCGCGGTCCTGCGCGGAGCGAGCCGCCTTCGTCGATCCAGCCGATCGAGCCGCCGCCCGCGCCCACGCTGTGGATGTCGAGCATCGGCACAATGCAGGGAATTTCCCATTCGATTTCGTGGTCGCGGGTAATAAGCCCCTTGCCGTTCTCCACGATGGAGACGTCGAAACTGGTGCCGCCCACGTCGGTGTGGATGATGTTGGGGTAGTTGCAGAGCTGGCTTAGGTACGCCGCATAAGCGACGCCACCGGCGGGGCCGGATTCGATCAGTTCTTCCGGATGCTGTTTGGCGTAATCAACGCCGGTAATGCCGCCGCTGCTTTTCAGAATCATCAGCGAGCCGCCAAAGCCCTCGCCTTTCAGCGCCGCTTCCAGCCGCGCGAAATAGACTTCCATCACGGGGATGGTGGCGGCGCGAATCGCGGTGGTGGTGAAGCGCCCGTGTTCGCGGAAAACGGGGCGGGTTTCGGAAGAAATCACCACGAAAGTGTCCGGGTTCACTTCCTTGATAATGTCGCGCATCTCGCGCTCGTGCTGGCCGTTGCGATAGGCGTTGATGAACGCCACCGCCACCGACTTGATGCTGTGCGCTTTGATTTTCTCCGCGATCGCCAAAGCCTCTGCCCGCTGCAGCGGCCGCACCACCGCGCCCTGCGCATCGCTGCGCTCGTTGATGGTGTAGCGATAACGACGCTTGATGATGGGTCGTGGTTTGACCTGATACGGGTCGTAGAGCTGTTCGCGATGCTGACGACCAATTTCAATGGTGTCGCGAAAGCCTTCGGTGGTGACCATCGCCGGATCCGGATAGTCGCGCTCGATGAGCGCGTTGGTGGCGGTGGTGGTGCCGTGCATGAGATGCGAGATGCGATCAAACGGAATGCCGGCTTCGCGAATGGCGTTGATCACGCCCGGCGCGCGGTCCGGGCGCGTGGTTAGCACTTTGGAAGTGACCTGCGCGCGGGTTTCGTCATCCCATGCATACAGGTCGGTAAACGTCCCGCCTACGTCAATGCCTACGCGCCACATGGTGTGTTTCCTCTGCTGATGCTTGGTGGTTGTTCAGTGGCCCGCGCGCTTAGCCGCGCAGGCGCAGGTTGGTCGGGTCGTAGAGCGGCTTCAGCGCAACACGCGCCGCGTGCCGCTCGCCGGCAATTTCAATTTCGTAGCGCGCGGCGGTGATGAATTCATCGCTCACGCCGTCCGGGTGGCCGATATACGCCATCGCCACCGACGCGCCCAAGGTATGGCCATACATGGCGGAAGTCACATAGCCGTTCAATTCGCCGTCCCGCCAGACCGGCTCGTTGTGGTAGAGCAATGGCTGCGAGTCTTCGAGCACCAGCTGCACCATGCGCCGCTTGGGCAGGCCCGCTGCGCGCTGTTTCAGCAAGGCCTCGCGGCCGACGAAACCACCGGGTTTGTCCCACGCGATCGCAAAGCCAAGGCCGGCTTCCAGCGGCGTATCGTGCGGGCCGATGTCGTGCGCCCATTCGCGATAGGCCTTCTCGATACGCAGGGAGTTGAGCGTGTGATAGCCGCAGTGGCGCAGGCCAAATGCCGCACCGGCGGCGATGAGCGCGTCGTACACCGGCAGCGTGAAGGCGGTGGGAATGTAGAGTTCGTAGCCCAGTTCGCCGGCGTAGGAGAGGCGCTGCGCGAGCACCGTCTGATAGCCCATCTGGATTTCCTGCGCGGCGCCGTACGGAAACGCGGCGTTGGAAAAGTCATGGCTCGACAAAGCCTGCAGCAACGCGCGGGACTGCGGGCCCTGCAGGTTCAGCATCGACCAACTGCCGGACACGTCCGTAATCACGCAGTGGGCGTCGTCCGGGATCTGGTTGCGAATCAGGGCTTCGACGTGGGTGTGCGTAAACGCTGCGGCAATCACGAGGTAGCGGTCTTCCGCCAGGCGCGTGACGGTGAGGTCGGCTTCGATGCCGCCAATGGCGTTGAGGAACGGCGTGTACACCACGCGCCCCGGCGGCACGGACATCGAGGCCGTGGTGATCGCGTTCAGCACGCGCTCGGCGTCGCGCCCCTGCACCAGAAATTTGGAGAACGAGCTTTGCTCGAAGACGCCCACCGCTTCGCGCACCGCGCGATGTTCTTCGGCGTTGTTATCGAACCAGTTCTGACGGCCCCAGCTGTATTCGTACTCGGCTTTCTGACCGGGCCGCGCATACCAGTTGGGGCGCTCCCAGCCGGCCGATTCGCCGAAGCAGGCGCCGGCGGCGGCGAGTCGGTCGTGCAGGATGCTTTTCTTCACGCCGCGCGCGGTGGTCCATTGGCGGAAGGGCCAGTGGTCCTGATAGCCAATGCCCAGCGCTTCGATATTGCGGTCGTGCAGATAGCGCGGATTGTTCTGCCAGGCATGGGTGCGGCGAATGTCGACCGACCACATGTCCATCGGCGGCAGGCCGGTGGTGATCCATTGCGCCATCACCATGCCCACGCCGCCGCCGGAGAGAATCCCCAGCGAGTTCATGCCAGCGGCCACAAAGAAATTTTTAAGATTCGGCGCCGGGCCCATCAGGTAGTTGTGGTCGGGCGTGAACGATTCCGGGCCGCAGAAGAAGAGCTTGATGCCATGGTCCATCAGCGTCGGCACGCGGGTCATCGCTTTTTCGATGACGGGCATCAGGCGATCCCAGTCGGCCTGAATATCGTTGAAGCAGAAGTC
>CANFVX010000255.1 GCA_947450495.1 Gammaproteobacteria bacterium | reverse complement strand
GTGCCGCCGTTTGTCGGCGGATGAATGGGATTGGTGTTGGCGCAGCCCGTGCAGCGCGACGCCGGCCTCGGTGGTCAGGGGGGGTGCCCGTTCATGCTTCGACAAGCTCAGCACGAACGGGGGATCGGCTGAGCGATGAACAGCTGAGCAGCGCGACGCCCTGGTCGCCGCCGCGGGCAAACTGCATCGCGACGGCACTAGCAGGCTCGTCTTTGGACACACCAAGCGCCAACGGTAAGCCGAGCCCTGAAGCGATTAACCCCCCACTGATGCTGCCGCCCCCAAACCCCGTTCGTCCTGAGCTTGTCGAAGGATGAACGGGCCGCAACAAGTGCCACGACTGCGCTCCTGCTTGACCTGAAACACAGTTGCTCAGGGCGACCGGTAACGCGGTCGGCAAACCTGAAGGGCAATGCACATCGAACGCCCGTTCGCGCCTTCGCCGGCCGAGGCAGAAACGGCTCGGCACACGTGACTTACTGGCCGCGACAAGTCGCTATTTCCAGCTGGCGCCGCCGGCGTTCTCCCAAATCTGGATCATGTTGCCGTCCTTGTCGTAGAACAAAAACGAGCGGCCGATGTTCGCGCACTGCCAAACGTATTCCGTCTGCGTTTGATAACCCGCTGCACGAACCTTGGCGAAGAAGGCATCGATGTCGTCCACCAGCAGGCCCAGTTCGTGAAACCCGGTGTGGCCGTAGCGCAGGTTCTCCGGCGGCGTTTTCTGGATGGCCGGGACTTCGCACTCCTGCAACTCAATCAGCGCACCTTCCGGCGAACTCAGCAGCGCCATTTTCGAGCGAGCCCCTTTCACCTTGAAAATATCGTCGAGCAGCGCCGGGTACATGAACGTATTTGGCCCAGGCGCTGGGCCATCCGGAATGACGGTCTCCACCGCCAGTTCAAAACCCATCACGTCGCGCCACAGATGAATCCCTTCCTGCAGGTCAGACACAAAAATCGCCATGTGATGAAAACGCATGCTTGCTCCCCTCGTATTTTGTTTGATTGAGGCCCGGACTATCGGGCTTCATGCCAGCTGCGGGCGAGCGCCTCCCGGTCGTCGGGATGGGCGATGTTGATGAGGGCTTGCGCCCGTTCGCCCATGCTTTTGCCGCGCAACTGCACGGCGCCATATTCGGTCACGAGATAGTCCACGTCACCCCGCGTGGTGACGACGCCAGCGCCGGACTGCAGGCGGGCGACGATGCGCGGCCTGCCGTGTTTGGTGCGCGAGGGCAGGGCGATGAAGGCCTTGCCACCGTGCGAGCCCGCGGCGCCGCGAATAAAGTCCAGCTGGCCACCGAAACCCGAAATGACTTTGGGGCCGATGGAGTCCGCACAGACCTGCCCGCTCAGGTCGACTTCCACGGCCGAGTTGATGGCGACCGCGCGGGGATTGCTCGCGATAACCGTGGGGTCGTTCACCGTCTCGCTGCCCAGAAACATCACCGACGGGTTCTGATGTACAAAGTCGAACAGTCGCCGCGTGCCGGACACAAATGAGCTCACGATGCGGCCCGGATAAAAATGCTTGCGCGAATTGTTCACCGCGCCGGACTCGACCAGCGGCAGCAGGCCGTCGGCAAACATCTCTGTATGCACACCCAAATCGCGATGATTGGTCAGCGCCAGCAGGACCGCGTTGGGAATGGAGCCGATACCCACCTGTAAGGTGGCGCCGTCTTCCACCAGCGCCGCGATGTGCCGGCCGATCGCTTGTTCTATCTCACCCAACCGCTCGGGGCTGGCTTCGGGGAGTGGCTGATCGACCTCAATTGCGTAACTGATTTGCGCCGCAGTGAGTAATCCCGCGCCGTGAGTGCAAGGCAGCTGACGATTGATCTGGGCAATCACCAGCGGCGCCTCGCGCACGGCGGTCAGCGCCACATCAACGCTGGTGCCGAGCGAATACAGGCCGTCGGCGTTGGGCGGCGAGACAGAGATCAGACAGGCGTCGGGTTTTTTCTCGTGGGCCAGAAGCCCCGGGATGGCCGAGAGGAAGCAGGGCAGGTAGTCCACGCGCTCGTAATTGAGAAAGGGCCGGACATTGGCTCCTACGAAGAAATTGCTGACACGGAAGGCGCGCGCGTACTCGGGCCGGCAGTACACCGCCTCGCCCATCGTGTGCAAATGCATCAGTTCGAGCGCCTCGCAGCGTGCGGCATTGGCGACAAGCGCGTCGATTAACACCTGCGGCGTGGCGGCGGCACCGTGGATGAATACCCTGCCACGCACGGGCAGAACGTCGGCGAGTTGGGCCTCGGAAATCAATTTCATGCTGGGCACTCCAGTTTGCCAGGGTTTCGCTCGCTATCGATTTAAGGCACGCTCAAGAACGCCTGTTCGCGGCGGTTCGTTGTGATCTCGCCCATGGCCCCGATGCGGCGCCAGCGCCTCGTCTCCCCTCGATTGTCGGGGCAGACACCGTTGTCAACTTTGATGTGGATTCATGTTGCTGATGCCAACTAGCCTCCGAAGCAAGATCGCGCTCGTTTTCGTGTTGCTGCTACTGGTCGTTACCGGCGGCGTGATGACTTTGGTTAGCACGGAAACGGGGGCGACCTTTCGCGAGCATAACTTTCGGGAACTCGAGGTGGCCGAGCGCGTGCTGCGCCGGGTTTTTAGCGAGAACCAAACGCGTCTCGCCGAGTCTGCCGCGCTGCTGGCCGCCGACTTCGCCTTCCGCGCGGCCGTAAGCTCGGGCGACCAGCCCACCATGAGCTCCGCGCTGGCCAATCACGGCGCAAGGATGGCGGCCGATATTGGCCTGTTGCTGGATCTGGACGGCGGGGTTCGGGCCCATACCTTAGCCGCCGCGACGACGCTCCCGGCTCACCCAGTGGCGGCGCTCCTGCGGGTGGCGCAGCTGCATGGCGACGCCACCGGTCTCGCCCGCATTAACGGTCGGCTCTACCAGTTCGCGGTGGTGCCGGTGCTGTCACCCGATGCAGTGGGTTGGGTGGCGATTGGGTTTGCAGTCAACAACGCGCTGGCCCATTCGCTACAGGCCTTGTCGTCGGTGGAGATCAGCTTTTTCGCGCTAGATGAACAAGAAGACTTGAACGTCATCGCCTCCACGCGCGCAGACAACCAGCTGACCGACCTCCTCAGCGCATTGGGCGCAAGCCTCAAGGCAAATAACGGTGTGCCGGCGTCCACGCTGACGGTGGATGAATTCGATACCCGCGTGGTGACGCTCGCCACCCTGAGCGACAGCGCGGTGCTGGTGGCCATCCAGCGCTCGGAGGCGAGAGCCGCCGAAATCTTTGCGCCCCTGCTGCAGCGATTGGGGCTGATGACGGCAGCGGGTCTGGGCTTGTGCATGCTGGGCGGTATGGTGATGGCAAAACGCATTACCGAACCACTGGCCCGCCTGGCGGAACTCGCCCAAGGCATTCGCGACGGCGACTATTCGACACCCATTGTCACCGCCGACGGCGGCGAGCTCGGCGCCTTCTCCCATGCTTTCGAACACATGCGCGCGGCCATCGCGACGCGCGAAGCGGAAATCCTGCGGCTGGCCTTCGAGGACTCGCTGACCCGTCTGCCGAATCGCGCCAGTCTGCTGCGCGAGCTTGAGCAGCGTTGCGCAACGGCAGAGCCCTTCGCGCTGATGCTGCTGGATCTGCAGCGCTTTCGCATGATCAACAGCACGCTGGGCCACGATGCCGGCGACGAACTGCTGCTCATTGTGGCCAATCGGTTGCGGAGCATGGTGAAAGAAAAAGATGTTGTGGCGCGCATCGGCAGCAATGTGTTTGCGGTGATTCTGCCGGTGGCCGACGCGGGTTTTCTGTCGGGCGTGGCCGATCGTCTGCAGGACGCGCTGTCCCAGCGCATCGTGGTGCGCGAGCAGGAAATCGACGTCTCGGCTGCCATCGGCGCGGTGCATTTCCCCGCGCACGGCGCGGATGGCGCGGTGCTGCTGCGCCGTGCCGATATCGCACTGTTTGAGGCCAAGCGAGGCCACCATCACTTTTGCTCCTATGCGCCGAGCCTGGATGACCACCGTCGCGAAAGTCTGAATCTGCTAAGCGACCTGAAGCGCGCCACCGAGCAGGGGCAGCTGCGTCTGTTGTATCAGCCCAAAGTGGCCTTGCGCGATGGCGTGATCGCGAGTGCCGAAGCGCTGGTGCGCTGGGAACACCCCGAGCGCGGCATGATTCCGCCGGCTGATTTTTTGCCTTTTGCTGAACAGACTGGCGCGATCCGGCTCATCACTCGCTGGGTGATTGAGGAGGCGTTGCGACAGGTGCGGCGCTGGCGGCGCGAGGGCCGCACGGTGCAGGTATCGGTCAATATCTCAGCGCGCGACCTGGCCGATGAGGGACTGGTCACCCACGTGGCTACCTGCCTGATGAGCTGCACCCTTGGCCCGCAGGCGCTGTGCATCGAAATTACCGAAAGCGCCATGATGGAAGATACCGCCGTAGCCCACGCCACTATCGAGCGCCTGCGCCAGCTGGGGGTAGCGATCAGCATCGATGATTACGGCACCGGCTATTCGTCGCTGGCTTACATCAAGGATTTGGGCGCCAGCGAACTGAAGATCGATCGGGCCTTTGTGAAAGATCTTGACCGGCGGGAAGAGGACGTGGCGATTGTGCGTTCGACCATCGAGCTCGGCCACAATCTGGGCCTGCGGGTGGTGGCCGAAGGCGTAGAAACCCTTGCGCAGCTGCAACGCTTGTCGGCTTTCGGCTGCGATTACGCGCAGGGTTATCTGTTGAGCCGGCCTGTCCCGGCGGCTGAATTCTCGGCGTGGGCGGCGAGTTTTCATTTGCCTCCCACGGCGCCGCCGGAACTGCGGCCATTAACTTTCCAGGGGCGGAGCAACGCATGAAACAGACGAGATTGCCGCCAGTGCGGACTGCCATGTGGCGCAACGTGTGGCTCGGCCTGGGCTTGTGCCTGTGCCTGTGCCTCGGCGCGGCCAATGCGGCCACGATTGATGCGTTGGTGACCACCGATGGCGGCCAGCCGCTGGGGGACGCCGTGATCGTCGCCGCACCGCACGCGGTCTCACTCGAGGCCGTGACGGCCGATGCGACGCTCGATCAAATCGACAAGCAGTTCATGCCCGGCTTGCTGGTGGTGCAAGTCGGCACCCGTGTGCATTTCCCGAACCACGACCATGTTCGTCATCAGGTGTATTCGTTTTCGCCCGCCAAGCCTTTCGAGTTGCCGCTTTATGCGGGCTCGGAAGCGCCGCCAATCGTGTTTGATCGCCCGGGCCCGGTGGCGCTCGGCTGCAATATCCACGATTGGATGCGGGGCTATGTCTATGTGGCCGAGAGTCCGTGGTTTGG
>CANFVX010000254.1 GCA_947450495.1 Gammaproteobacteria bacterium | reverse complement strand
TACCCCTTCGGCGATCAGTTCGCCGTGCTTACGCGCGATGTGCGTATCCGACAGCGCGGCGAGGAGTTCGAGATACACCGCAAGCACCGCATCAGACTGGTTTTCAGCGCTCGCCAGCGCCGCCGCTAGCGCCGGCAGCCCGATGCCAAACACCGCGGCGTAGTCGTTGCCGTATTGGGCGGCGATCGCGTCGCGGTCGGCGGCCAGCGCCATGGCTTGCAGGAGTGTGATGCGCGGCGTGTCGCGGACGTCGGCCGCGGCGGCCTCGCCCAGTCCGCCCGGTGCGGCAAGTCGTATCCCGGCAAACGCGCCGACGGCGTCGGCCACGCTGAGCTTGGCCAAGTCGGCGCGCAGGCGACGCTGCAAATCCACTTCTGACGAGGGATTGAGCGCCGCATTCGCGAGCGGTGCCGCCAGCAGCACAATGCCGAGATTGGTATTACAGCCCACCGCCGCGCGCGTGGCGGCGACCGCCTGCTGAATCCGCTCCCCCACTCCCAAGCCCTCGGCAACCAGCCAGGGCGCCGAGACGGCCGCGCTGCGTAAGAAATCCCGCGCCTCCATACCGTGCCCGGCGGCCTCGATGCTCACGTTGCCGGGCTTGAAGGCAATCACATCGAAGCGGCAGGCATCGCGATAGGCCTGCATCACCGCCGATGCCGGGAGCGCGAACCCGCTCACCCGCGCGCGCCGTCGATCAGGGCACAGAAACCCTCGACGATGGCCTCCGTCACCGCCGGCCCACAGGCTTGCTGCAAGCCCCACCAGGCCGGCACGCCGTTGACTTCGCCTACCCACCAACGGCCCTCGGCGTCCTGCAACAGGTCAACGCCGGCATAGTCGATCTCTAGCGCCCCCGCCGCGGCTTCGCTCAAGGCCCGCATCTCTGGCATTAATGCCACCGGCGCGCACACCCCGCCCTGGGCGCGATTGGTGATCCAGTACGCGCTGCTGCGGCTCATGGCAAAGCACGCCCGGCCCTTTACCACCAGCACCCGATAATCCCGATACGGCAAAGCCGCCGGCGCGATAAAGCGCTGCAGGTAATACACCCCGTTCACCGGCACGGCGGAGTCGAAATCGGCCAGCGTCTGTACGCGCTGCAAGCCTTCACCCTGTGAGCCGAACAGCGGCTTGAGCACCAATTCGGCACCGCTCGCGAGTTCACGGCGCACCACGTCACGCGCCGCCTCACGCGCTTCCAGCACCCAGGTGGGCGGGGTCGGGATCCCAGCCTTCAGCAGCAGAAAAGAGGTCAGCGATTTATCCACGCTGCGCTCGATCGCGCGGCCTTTGTTGTAGACCGGCACGCCCAGCAAATCGAGCGCGTGCAAGACGTTCAAACGCAGAATCACGGCTTCCAGCGTGCCGCCCGGTACGCCGCGGACGAAAGCGCCGCAGGGGAGATCGTCGAAACCCGGGATCTGGATTCGAGCTTGCGGCCCGGCCAGATCGAGCGCGCAGTCCGTCAATGACGCATAGCTCGCGTGATAGCCGCGCGCCGCCAACGCCTTCACCAACACCCGGCCGTGCCAGCCGGGGTCGTCGGTGAAAATCACCACCCGGCGGTCGCTGCCGCCCGGTTTGCTCATCCGCCGAACGACAAATCGAGCAGGTCTTCCCGCAACGCGCCGCCGTGGAAGGTTTTGCCGCTTTTCAGCGCCGTCACCGCGCAGGCCGCGGGCGAGAACAGCATGGGGTCGACTTTGTAGAAGTCGTAGCCGTATTCCTTGAAGACCTCGCCAAACGGCCGGCCAAAATCGCGCGAGGCGCTGCTGGGCAGCTGGGCGGCGAGCTGGCTGGCGTCGTCGTCGGTCGCATTCACAAACAAGTGCACGAAGCCGCCGAACAGAATGGCGTCGTTGGTGCGCCCCATGGCCTTCATGAAATTGCCGGTCGGCGGCGGCACCGGGGCGGTGCCCGCGCCGTCCGCGATATTGGCCAGCGGGAAGTGCAGTTCGTGCACCTTATGCAGTGCCACTTCCAGCACGCGGGCCACAATCTGCACGCCGCCGGCGAGACTGGTGGTGGGCGTGAGGATCACGGTGAGGTCGGTGGGTTCGATCTGGCAGCGCGTGAGCACTTTTTCGATCACTTCGATCGGCGGCTGCTTGTCGGTTTCGAGCACGATGCAAGTCGCGCCCGGCGGATTGCGGGCGCCGAGTTCGGCAAACAGCGGCTCTTTGCTGCCCATCGCGCGCGCCGGGCCGGAGCCCATCGCAAAATACGCGCCCTTGCCTTCGCCGTGGCTCAGGCTCCAGCCCGCGTACTGCGAGCCGAGGCACGCCGTGACGGGGTCGCTGGCGTGGACATCCACCGTCCAGCGCCATTTGGGGAAAGCCACGCCGGCGCGCAGGGTCACCGTGCCAAGCCCGCCCATACAGATTTCGCCAATCAGGCGCCCCGCTTCCAGACCGCCCGGCGCGTTGATGCCCGCATCCACCACGCGGGTGCCGTTGGGCAGCGTGCTGACCGCCACACGAAGACGGTCGGCGTGATCGACCAACTGCTGAACGAGCGCCTGGCTGGCCTCGCTCACATTGGCATTCGGAATGACTTCAGGTTGGCTCATGGCCGTGCCCCCTTGGCTGGGTTGCGGTGCGGGTAATGGGTAGTGAGCGGTCGTCGATGCCGAGCCAGCTGCGGAGCGCAGCCAACCGTCGGGCAAGACCGCGGCGCGCGGCGGCTGCATCTGCCCCTTCCGCGCGCACTGTGCAGACCGGCGCGCCAGCAGGCACCGTGCTACCGGGCTGTGGGCGGTCTGAAATCCAGAGCGGCCAGTCTAGCGAGTTCGGGATCCCTTGGGCAGTCGGCGCATAGACCACCGCCTGCGCCGCATAGGGCACGCGCCGGCGGATGGGCGGCAAGGCTTGCGCGCGGCAGGCCGCGAGATGCGCGCGAAACACATCGCCCGCCCGCGCCAGCAGGTCGAAGGTGGCGGTGGGGCGCGGGTTGATTTCGATGAGCTGCCACTCGCCGCTGGGAGACAGCACAAAATCGATGCCGCACAGGCCGCGCAGTCCGGCGTATCGCGCCAACAGGCCGAGCGCATGCGCGAGCGCTTCCTTGAGCCTTGGCCGCAGCTCGCGCACCACCACGGCGCCACCGTATTGGAAGGGACGGTGGTCGTTGGGCCAGAAGAGGTGCTCGCAAAAGCCCAGCACGCTCACCTCATGCGCGCCGACCACCGCCGCCACCGACAGCGAGCGCCCCGGCACGAAGGCCTGCGCGAAAGCCGGCGCTTGCAAGGTCTCGCCCGGCACGCCCCAGCGCACATGCCAGCCACCGGCCTCGCCCTGCGTTTTGACCAACCACTGGCCGCGCGTCGGCACGGCCTGCAGCCGTACGGCCGGCGTGGGGATATCGAGTTGACGCAGGCGCTCCGCGAGTCGGTTTGGCTGCCCCATCAGACGCAGCGTATCGGGCGTATTGCCGAGGACCTCGGCGCCTTCCGCCAGCGTTGCCAACAGGCTGGCTTGCGCCTCGAAGCCCGTGCCGTACACGAGCGGCGCCTGCGGCGCCGTAGCGCGCAGCGCGGCGACCGCTTGACGCAGGCTGTCGGGGTCGAAATGAAAATCGGCGCCGGCGGCCACGCCCAGCCAGCACGCGGCGATCTCGCGGGTATCGCTATCGCCAAACAGATCGGCCACCAGGGGCGTCAACCCGGCCGCGCGCGCTGCCGCCGCCAGCTGACGACCGGCGCGGGCGACAATAATGACGGTCCTAGCCGACGAGGCGGCGGGCCAGCGCGAAGGCTTCTTCATGCGCCAGAAAAAGCGGCTCAGAGGCCTCATGCATGGCGGCCAGCAAACCGGTGTGCACTTTGTATTTCACGTCGCCAATGGCCAGCGCGCCGAGCCCGCGCACCACACCGCCGGCGGTCTCGATCGGCAGCCCCAAGTCTTTTGCCCCGATCCCTTCGATGCCGCTGGGCGGCACGGCGTTGGCGTCGGCCGCCACCAGCAGGCGCTGCACGCCCGCCAGCATCGATTGGTCAACCAAGCGCACGCCGGCCTTGGCCGCGTTGAACAGCACTTCGCTGGTGTGAAGGATGGCCGCGATCTCGCCGGGCTCGCCGCCCGCCGCGCCCCGCAAGTCAACGCCATACCGGGCGTTGCAGATGTCGGCGCTGGCCTGGGCCTCGCGCTCCCCGCGTTTGCTCACCAGATACACCTCCGCGCCGCACATGGCCGCCAGCAGGCCCACGCAATTGCCGACCGGCCCGGTGCCACCCAGCACATGCACCCGACGGCCCGCGAGATCGCGGCCGTCGATTTGTTTCAGCCAGTGCTCTGCCAGCGCCACCATCGCCGCCGCGGTGGTGATGGCGCCGCTGGGATCGGCCAGCACGGAGACCGCAAACGGCGGCACCATGGCGGCGCGCGCGGCGTTCAGCATGTCGATGGCGAGATGAAAATCGCGGCCGCCGATAAAAATCCCGGTGCGTTTCACGCCCACCGGGCTGCGCGAAAAAATAGTGTCCTGCGTCAGCGGATGGATTTCGTCCAGGGTGACGTTGCAGTAGGGAATCACCGCGTCGTAATGCGCCTCGTAGGCCATGTTGATGTCGAAGGGGCTGACATAGCGGGTAGGACTAAAGACGTGCAGCAGGTAAGGATCTTTCATCGATTTCTCGCTTTTTGGTGGCGGCTTTCCGCTAGAGGCCTGACGCGCTCAGGCAACTTCCTCAATGCGCGCCCCAAGCGCGGCCGCGGTCACCGCGAGACAACGCAAGCCCGGACCAAGACGTGGCTGGCAGGCCTGCATGACCGCCTCGGTCGTCACCGCGTCGGGCGCGAAGATAAACCCGGTGGGCCCCCAGGAACTCTGACCAATCCCGGGCAGACCGAAGGTTTGCGCGAGAAATTCGAGCACGCGCCCCACTTCCGGACTGGTAAAGCGCCCGCCCTGGGCCGGCGCAAAGTAATCACCCACGAGTTGCTGAATGCGCCCGAGGTGCTCGCCAAACCCCGCGAAATCGGCGTCTGCCACCGCGGGCAGGAGGCCGCTCAGCACCCGTCGCGAGAGTTCGCCGGCCTGCAGGTCAGACATCGCCGGCAAAGTGGTGAAGGCGTTTCTTTCCGCCAGCCCGCTTAAGCCCTGATAGCGCTCATCGAAAATCAGCACGCAGTGCCAGTGGGCAGGAAACGCCAAACGACTGAGCAAGGGTGGGGTCGCGCTGTGCGGACCACGGCCGCCGTCGAGCAGAAATCCGCCCTGTTCAAAGGCGGCAATGCCGATTCCCGACCGCTCGCCGCGCCCGGCCAGCACCGCGATGTCGCGCGGGCTGCGCGGCAAGCCGAGCGCGGTGGCGCAAGCCGTGCCGGCGGTCAGGGCGAGCAAGGTGCCGGACCCC
>CANFVX010000253.1 GCA_947450495.1 Gammaproteobacteria bacterium | reverse complement strand
GCCTCGCCACACCGTTCGCCCTGAGCCTGTCGAAGGGCGAGTGCTGGCACTTGCATCCGGTGTGATGCCGTGCCCGTTCATGCTTCGACAGGCTCAGCACGAACAGGCTCTCAACCCCGCCGCCACATCGGCCCGGCGACAGCGTTTACCACCGTTCGCGCCAACACCGGCACCACCGTTCGCCCTGAGCTTGTCGAAGGGCGAGTGCTGGCACTTGCATCCGGGCGACGCCGTGCCCGTTCACGCTTCGACAGGCTCAGCACGAACGGGCTCTCAACCCCGACCACACCGTTCGCGCTGAGCCTGTCGAAGCGCGGGCCCGGCGCTTCCGCTCAACCCGCGCTAGCCGTCCGCTAACCAGTCGCGAGGCTTGATGTAGCGCTCGTACAAGAGCGCCTCCGGCGTGCCGGGCTCGGGCTGCCAGTTGTAGCGCCAGCGCACGTTGGGCGGGAGTGACATGAGAATGGATTCGGTTCTGCCGCCGGTTTGCAGACCAAACACGGTGCCCCGGTCGTAGACCAGATTAAATTCCACGTAGCGCCCGCGGCGGTAAAGCTGGAAGTCGCGCTCGCGCTCGCCGAAGGCTTGCGTGTGGCGGCGCGCCACGATGGGCAGATACGCCGGCAGGAAGTGGTCCCCCACGCTTTGCATGAAGGCGAACGAGCGCTCGAAGCCCCATTCGTTCAAGTCATCGAAGAACAGTCCGCCGGCGCCGCGCTGCTCCTGCCGGTGCCGGATGAAGAAATACTCGTCGCACCACTGCTTGTAGCGGGGATAGACCTCATCGCCAAACGGCGCGCAGGCGGCGCGGGCGGTTTGGTGCCAGTGCACCACGTCTTCATCTACCCCGTAGTAGGGCGTGAGGTCGAAGCCGCCGCCGAACCACCACACGGGTTCGGCATCGGGCCGGCTGGCGAGAAAAAATCGCACGTTGGCGTGCGCGGTGGGCGCGTAGGGATTTTGCGGATGAATCACCAGCGAGACGCCCATGGCGCGAAAGCCGCAGCCTTCGAGTTCGGGGCGCTTGGCGGTGGCGGCAGGCGGCAGGCGCGAGCCGGTAACGTCGGAAAAATTCACCCCGGCCTGCTCGAATACCGGTCCGCCGGCCAGCACGCGCGAACGACCTCCGCCGCCTTCGGCGCGGTCCCAGCGGTCTTCATGGAAGGCGGTGGGGTCCAGCGTGTTGAGGCCCGCTGCGATGCGATCCTGCAGGCCGAGCAAATAGTCTTTTACGGCGGCCAGCGCCGCGTCTTGGTCGAGCATGATGATTCCCTGTCGCGCAGGGCTGCGAGCCCGGCGACGGTCCGTGTTATCTTGGCCGCCCTTCCAGCAGCGCTGGCCAATACAGGCCCCAAAGGCAATGAACGAACGCATCGCCCGCATAGAGCGTAACACCAAAGAAACGCAGATCTCGGTCAGCGTGAACCTCGACGGCACCGGCGAAGGCCGCTTCGCCACCGGCCTGCCGTTTCTCGATCACATGCTCGATCAGGTGGCCCGCCACGGCCTTATCGACCTCGAGGTCGAAGCCAACGGCGACCTTGAAATCGACGCCCACCACACGGTGGAAGACATCGGCATTACGCTCGGTCAGGCCTTCGCCAAGGCCTGGGGCGACAAGCGCGGGCTGCGCCGTTACGGCCACGCCTACGTGCCGCTCGATGAAGCGCTGTCCCGCGTGGTGGTCGACCTTTCCGGCCGGCCCGGGCTCGAGTACGAGGTGAATTTTCCGCGGGCGCGCATCGGCGATTTTGATGTGGATCTGTTCCGCGAGTTTTTTCAGGGCGTGGTCAACCACGCCGGCATGACGCTGCACATCGACAATCTCAAGGGGCGCAACGCGCACCACATCATTGAGACCATCTACAAAGCCTTTGGGCGCGCGCTCCGCATGGCGGTAGAGCACGACCCGCGCATGGGTGACGCCATGCCGTCCACCAAAGGTTCGCTTTCAGGCTGAAGAGGATTCCCGATGCAACGCGTCGCGGTAGTGGATTACGGCAGCAGCAACCTGCGCTCGGTGGTGAAAGCCATCGAACACGTGGCAGACGCCAGCATTGACGTGCAGGTGGTGAGCACGCCCGAGGCGCTCCTCGCCGCCGACCGCGTGGTGTTTCCGGGGCAGGGTGCGATTGGCGACTGCATGCGGCATCTCACCGAACGTTCGCTCGTTTCAGCCCTGCAGGAATGCGTGCGCAGTCGCCCGTTCTACGGCATCTGCCTCGGGCTGCAGTCGCTGATGACCACCAGCGACGAAGACGGCGGCACCGCTTGCCTCGGGATGTATGAAGGCGGCGTGAAGCGTTTCCGCAGCGATGCCGGCCCCGATGCGCAGGGCATGCCGCGCAAGATTCCGCACATGGGCTGGAACGAAGTGCACTGGACGCGCGACCACCCCGTCTGCGCCGGCGTGCCTTCCGGCACCCGGTTCTATTTCGTGCACAGCTATTACGTGGCGCCCGCGGACGACGCCATCGTTTTGGGCCGCACCGATTACATCGATCCCTTCGCCGCCGCGATTGCCGCCGGCTCCGCCTTCGCCACCCAGTTTCATCCGGAGAAGAGCGCGGCCGCGGGGCTGCAGTTGCTGTCTAACTTCCTGCGCTGGGACGGGCGCTAAGGGCTCCTCCCAGCGCTCGCGCGCTTACGACGCGTAGTGCGGCATCACATGCTCGGCGAACAACTCCAGCGAGCGCTCCGACGCGCTCATCGGTAGCGAGCCCCAGGCGAAGCTGCCAATGAAGTAATTGCAGCCGGATTCTTCCAGTAACTTGTCCACCTGACCGCGCACCGTTGCGGGCGAGCCGAACAGAATGGTGCCGCCCTGCACGCCCAAATCCCACGAGAAGAGATGGTCCACGCTGTGGTCGTCGTGGTCGTGCCAGAGCTTGGTGATGGAGCGATACCAGTCGGCGTGCGCCGAGCGGGCCATGGCTTCGGCCTCGGCGTCGGTATCGGCCACGAAGACCTGCCGCATGGCGCCCATCAGGGGTTTGTCGACATGGGCATTCAGTCGCCCGGCGTCGCCCTGATGCGACTGCCACTGGTGGCGATATTCGTCCACCGCTTCTTTCAGCACGAAGGCCGGCCCCAGGCCCACATAGTGATAACCGTGGCGGGCGGCGTAGGCGATTTTGGTCGGGTTGTGCGTGGGGTACCACAGCGGGGGATAGGGTGACTGTGCGGGCTGGAGCGCCATCGGCACGTTGTTGTACTGGTAGTGCTCGCCGGCGAAGTTGAGGTGCGAGGAGGTGAGGCCTTGCACCAGCACTTCCAGAGCTTCGTCGAACTGCGACTGCGTGTTGGCGGGATCAACGCCAAAGGCGCCAAGCTCATAGGGCGAGACGCCGCGGCCCACGCCCAGTTCAAACCGGCCGCCGCTCAAGTGGTCGAGCATGCAGATTTCTTCGATCAGCCGCAGTGGTTCGTACAGCGGCAACAGATACACCAGCGGCCCGAGGCGGATGCGTTGGGTCTGCCGGGCGGCGGCGGCGAGAAAGACCGAGGGTGAAGGCGCCATGCCGAGCGGCGTGGCATGGTGTTCGGCCAGGTGGTAGCGGTGATAGCCCGCGCGGTCGGCGCGCTCCAGCAAATTCAGCCGCTGGCTATAGAGCTCGCCTAGCGGCGTGCTGTTGCGGTCGATCCAGTCGAAAACGCCAAACTCGATGCCAGCCATGCGCGAATCCTTAACGGGTGGTTTGCTGAGTTCACCCGATGTGCCGGCTTAGCGTCAAGCGGGCACCGCACAAGGCTAGTTCAGCATCCGCCCTTCAATAAGGGGCGCCGACCAGAGCTGATGGCAGCGCATGAAGCGTTCAATGCTCCCTTCTGCCAGCGCGAGCCCCGCTCGCGTTTCCACGATATGCGCCAGCAGGCGCGTGACCGCCTGCCGTTGGCGGTCGTCGCAGAAGCGGTAAAAGGGATTGTCGATTTCCTCGATATGCAGGTGGAACAACAGCTGGGAGGCATACCAGCCGTGCTCCGGATTCGGAGGGCCGAGCGCGAACTTGGCGAGGGCGGGAAAGAAGTATCCCAGGGCATGCGGCGTGGCGACGCAGAACGGGTCATAGGCGACGTAGGCCACGTCTTCGAGGGTGATGGTCTGGGGCGCGCAAAGTTGCAGGCGCTCGTCGTGCGCCGCGCATTCATCGCAATGCCAGACGGGGGTGAAGTGCCGGGGGCGTTCAAGGGCCCCGAAGGCGCGTTCAATCAGTTGCAGAATTTGGTGGTCGTGGTTCATGGCGGACATCCCATCCTTGGTGCTGTTGCCGGCTTGTCTTCAATGGTGTTCGGGTTCAATCAAGCCGAGGCCAATCATGTGGTGATGGCTAGCCCGCACGCGACCCCAAATGGGTGATACTCCGCGCTTTCTGTGGGCGCCGATCTGGCGCAGGAGCCGAACAGGTGAAAGCGCGACAGGGCATGCTGCTGGGACTTCTGGTCGTACTGGTGGCGGCGTTCTACGGCTTTGGGCTCGACCACTACTTCAGCCTTGAGTTCCTGCACGGGCAATTGCTCACGCTGCTGGATTATCGGGCGGCGCATCCGGCTCTGGCGCTCGGGCTTTATTGCGGCATTTACGTGGCGGTGACCGCGCTCTCGCTGCCGGGCGCGGCGGTGATGTCGCTGGCCGGCGGTGCGCTGTTCGGCTGGTGGACCGGGGTGCTGGTAGTGTCGTTTGCGTCCAGCATCGGGGCCACGCTCGCCATGCTGATGGCGCGCTATGTGTTGCGCGAGTGGGTGGCGAGCCGCTTTGCTGAGCGCCTGCGCGGCATCGACGCCGGCGTTGCGCGTGACGGTGCGTTTCATCTCTTCGCGCTGCGGCTGGTGCCGCTGTTTCCGTTTTTTCTGGTGAACCTCGCGCTCGGCCTGACCCGCATGCCGGCGCGCACGTTCTACTGGGTGAGCCAGTTAGGGATGTTGCCCGGCACTGTGGTGTATCTGAATCTGGGCACGCGGCTGGCCGAAATCGACTCGCTGGGCGGTCTGGTCTCGCCCGCGCTGCTGGGCGCTCTCGCGCTCTTGGGCATTTTTCCGTTGCTGGCGCGACGCGCGTTGGCGCTTATCCGCGCCCGCCAGACCTACGCGCGCTGGCCGCGCCCGCAGCGGTTTGATTACAACCTCGCGGTGATTGGCGCCGGTAGCGGCGGTCTGGTGTCGGCCTACATTGGTGCGGCCACGCAGGCGCGCGTGGTGCTGATTGAAGCCGGGCGCATGGGCGGCGACTGTCTCAATACCGGCTGCGTGCCGAGCAAAGCGTTCCTGCGTTCGGCGCGCCTGCTGGCCGAGATCCGGCAGGCGCAAAACTTCGGCTTACGCGATGCCCGCGCCGAGGTGGACTTCGCCGCCATCATGGATCGCGTGGC
>CANFVX010000252.1 GCA_947450495.1 Gammaproteobacteria bacterium | reverse complement strand
GTTGTTTCTGTGCCGGCTGGGTTTGCCGAAGCACCTTGTGGTGATCGTGGTGCAGATGCTGCTGGGTCTGGTGCTCCTGATCGCTGGCGCCAAGGGCTTTGTGCACAGCGTGGAGCAGGCGTCTGGCCTGATCGGCCTGTCGCCACTGTTGCTGGCGCTCCTGATCGTGCCGATTGCGACCGAGCTTCCTGAAAAAGTGAACAGCGTGCTGTGGATTCGTAAAGGCAAAGACACGCTCGCTTTCGGCAATATCACCGGAGCGATGGTGTTTCAGGGCAGCTTGTTGCCCGCCTTGGGGATTGCGATCACGCCCTGGCAACCTACGCAGGAAATCCTGATCGGCATTGGCGTGACCTACGCGGCAGGTATCTGGATGTACCTGCTCGCGCGGCGCGGAGATTTGCGCCTATGGCATCTCGCCGTGAACGGCGTGATTTACGTGGGCTATGTCAGCGTCATGTTGACGTGATCAGGGTTTTGTTTGCGCTGAACCTTCAAGCTGAAAGTTCAATCGCTGGCTGGTGCCGAGAAGAGGACTCGAACCTCCACGGATCTCTCCACTGGTACCTGAAACCAGCGCGTCTACCAATTCCGCCACCTCGGCAAAGCGAGCGGCAATCTACAGAAGGGGCTGGGGTGAGTCAATGAGCCGACGTAACGATCGAAGCCCGCGCGAGCCGCGCGAATACAACGTTGTCATTCCGTCTCGCGAGGACATCGCCAAAGCTTTGGAGGCGGCCGATGCGCCGCTGCCTTTGCCAGCGCTCGCGAATATGCTCGGGCTGCTGGGAAATGAGGAGGCCGTTGAGGGCTTGAGCCGGCGCCTGCGCGCCATGGTCCGTGACGGGCAGTTGGTCGAGAATCGCGCCGGCCGTTTCGGCGTGGCGCGGCGCATGGAATTGATCGCGGGTCGCATCATTGGCCACCCCGACGGTTTTGCGTTTGTCCGCCCGGATACGGGTGAGGCGGACATCTATCTCGAACCTCGACAGGCGCGCCGGGTGCTGCATGGCGACCGTGTGCTCGTGCGGATTGCCGGTGTCGATCAGCGTGACCGACCGTTTGGCGCGATCACCGAGGTCATCTCGCGCGCCAATACCGAGGTGGTCGGGCGCTACTTCAAGGATGGCGGTGTGGGCTATGTGGTGCCGGACAATCGCCTGATCAATCAGGACCTCCTGGTGCCGGCCGGCGACGAGGGCGACGCGAGCCATGGCCAGATCGTGGTGGCGCTGATTACCCAGCAACCTGACGTCCACACCCAGCCTATCGCCCGCGTGGCCTCGGTGCTGGGCAATCACATGGCGCCCGGCATGGAAGTCGAAATTGCCATTCGCGCCCATAGCCTGCCGTGCGTATGGCCAGCGGAAATTGAACCCGAAGTGGCGCAAGTGCCCTTGGAAGTTAGCGCTGACGACTGCGTGGGACGGCAGGATTTGCGTGAGCTGCCTTTTGTCACTATCGACGGCGCGGACGCTCGCGATTTCGACGACGCGGTGTATTGCCGGGCAACCCGCGACGGCTACAGGCTTTTTGTTGCGATTGCCGACGTCGCCCATTACGTGCGCGAAGGCACGGTGCTGGATGCGGCGGCGCGCGAGCGCGGCACCTCGGTCTATTTTCCCGACCGCGTGATCCCCATGCTGCCGGAGGCGCTGTCCAACGGCATTTGCTCGCTGCGGCCGAATGTCGATCGACTGGTGCTGGTGTGTGAGCTTGCCCTCACCGCTGAGGGTGAACCGAAGAAAGCCCGCTTTTACAACGGCGTGATTCACTCTCACGCTCGCCTGATTTACGAAGAAGTCGCCGGCTGGCTGGGTGAGGCGCGGACCCGCGAAGCCACGGTGCGCAATCAGGTGCTGCTCCTGCATGAGCTCTATCTCAAATTGCGCACCCGGCGCGAACTTCGCGGGGCGCTGGATATCGATTCGGTCGAACCCAAGTTTGTGTTCAATGCCGCGCGCAAGATCGAGCGCATTGAGAGCCGGGAACGCAACGACGCCCACCGCCTGATCGAGGAATGCATGATTGCCGCCAACGTCGCGGCGGCCGAATACCTCGAGCAGCACAAACTGCCGGCGCTGTACCGCATTCATGCGCGGCCCGAAGGCGAAAAACTGGTGGCGCTGCGCAAATTTCTGGCCGAGCTCGGTATTGGTCTGCCGGGCGGCGAACGGCCAGAAGCGCGCCATTTCGCCCAGGTCTTGGCGCAGGCCAAATTGCGGCCCGATAAACATCTCATCGAAACCGTGCTGATGCGCAGCCTGAAACTCGCGGTTTATCGCGGCGAAAATGCCGGCCACTTCGGGCTTGCGCTGGACGCCTACGTGCATTTCACCTCGCCGATTCGACGCTATCCGGATCTGGTCGTGCATCGCGCCATCAAGCGACGCTTGGCACGGGCTAAAACGCCGCAGGCGGCGCTGGAAGAAATCCCCGTGCTGGCGGAGCACACCTCCATGACCGAGCGGCGCGCCGACGAGGCAACCCGTGAAGCGGTGGCCTGGCTGAAGTGCGAATTCATGCTGGAGAAAGTCGGCAAGAGCTTTGAGGGCACGATCAGCAACGTCACGTCGTTCGGCATGTTTGTGCAGCTATCCGACATCTTTGTCGAAGGGCTGGTGCACGTCACGGCCTTGCCCGACGACTACTACCAGTTTGACCCCACCGGCCATCGGCTCCGCGGTCGGCGGACCCACCGCGAGTTCCGGATCGGACAGCAAGTGCGGGTCACGGTGATGCGGGTGAGTCTGGATGATCGGCAAATTGACTTTGCGCTGGCCGCCGAGGCGCCGGCCGCGAAGCGCCGACGGCGTTGAGTCGGGGAGCCTCCATGGAACGAACCCTGTTGGTGTTTGGTCTGCATGCGTGTGCCGCCACGCTCACGCGGGCCGCGCACGAGGTGCTTGAACTCTGGATCCGCCGCGACGCGGGGACCGAACTGCAGGCCATGGCCGATCAGGCCAGCGCGCTTGGCGTGGTCGTGCAGCGGGTGCCGCCGCAGACGCTCGATCGCCTGAGTGAAGGCGGCGTGCATCAGGGCATTGTGCTCCGCCGCCGGGCGCCGGCCAGTCTGGAGTTGAATGATTTACGCGCGCAGCTGGTCGGTCGCACGGAGCCGCCATTGCTGCTTGCGATTGACCATCCGCAGGACCCTCACAATTTGGGCGCCTGTTTGCGAGTCGCCGACGGGGCGGGCGTGGATGCGGTCATCATCCCGCGTGACCGGAGCGTCGGCCTCACGGCCGTCGTCGCCAAGGTCGCGAGCGGTGCGGCTGACTCGGTGCCTTTGGTTCAGGTGGGCAACCTGGTGCGAGCGCTGGAAACCCTCAAGGAAGACGGGCTTTGGGTGGTGGGCGCCACCGGCGAGACCGAACTGGATATCTATCGCGTCGACCTGAAGGTGCCGCTCGTCATGGTGTTGGGCGCTGAGGGGCCGGGGTTGCGCCGCCTCACGCGGGAGAGCTGCGATTTGCTGGCCCATATCCCCATGCTGGGCAGCGTTGAGAGCCTCAATTTATCAACCGCTGCTGCCGTGTGTTTGTTTGAAGCTCGCCGCCAGCGCATGTTTGGCTAGTGAAGCGGGTTTACAGTAGGTCGCTTAGCGGCTTACCATCGGCGGCTCACAATTTGTTCAATCTCCTTGCTTCACCGTTTTACCGGGAAGCTTCAATCCGAGAGGAGACCTCGTGCGGCATTATGAAGTCGTGTTTCTGGTCCATCCTGACCAGAGCGAACAGGTCAACGGCATGGTTGACCGCTATCGAACCCTGATCGAGTCCAACGGCGGTGCTATCCACCGTCTGGAAGACTGGGGCCGGCGCCAGCTGGCTTATCCGATCAACAAAGTGCACAAAGCGCACTACGTCCTGATGAACATCGAAGTCAACGCCGCCACGCTGGCGGAACTGACTAGCGCGTTCCGCTTCAACGACGCGGTGTTGCGCAATCTCGTGATTGCCCGCGATAAAGCGCTTACCGAACCTTCACTCATGGCCAAGGCCAAGGAAGATCAGGAAGAACGTGACAGCGAACGTCGGGCCCGTCACGCCGAGCGTGAAAGCCGCGCCGAATCATCTGCCGGAGCCGGTGATGAAGATGCCGCTGACCAGCCGGCTGCTGAATAAGTCTCAGGGGAAATAAAGCCATGATGAAATCCAAACCTCGTGGGGGCGGCTCGCGCCATTTCCGCCGCCGTCGTTACTGCAAGTTCACCGCCGAAAAAGTCGAAGAAATCGACTACAAGGACATCAACACGCTGAAGGCCAACATTGCCGAAAACGGCAAGATTGTGCCGAGCCGCATTTCTGGCACTAAAGCCCGTTATCAGCGGCAGTTGGCGATCGCCGTCAAGCGCGCACGCTTTCTGGCGTTGTTGCCCTACAGCGATTCGCACTAAAACCCCGACGCGCACCGTACGAAAAACGACCCTGTCGTGCGGAGCATTGCGGGCTTTGCAATGCGCGGCGAACTGGCGGCAGCCAGTATGGCCGCGCTATTTGCGATTCTGGGATTGAGTTTTGCGCCGCTGCTGCTGATTAGTGGCGCGGTGATTGGCTTGGTAACGCTGCGTCACGGTGTGGTGGCGGTAACCAAGGTGGCGCTGCTGGGGGCCGTTGGCACCGCAGTATTCATGCTGCTGGCCTTGGGCAAAGTCGGGCTGGCGGGGTTGGTGGTGTTGCTGCCTTGGGTACCAGTGGCGTGCGCTGCGCAGGTGCTCAGGCGTACCGGACTTCCGGGGCGCGCGTTAGCCATCGTCGCCATGTTTGTGGTGGGTTTCTCCTGGTCAATCAGACAGGCGGTGCCCGATATTGATGGTTTCTGGCGCGGGCGCATGACGGCGTTGGTGAAAACCATCACCGAGCAGGGCGGCCAGGCGATGCTCTCCTCCGATGAGATAGCGGCGCTTGCCAGCCACATGCATCAAGCCTCGCTAGGCGTGATGATGATGGCGCTGACGGGCATGCTTCTTATGGCGCGCTGGTGGCAGTCCTCGCTTTACAGGCCTGATGCATTTGGCGAGGAGTTCCGGACAATGGCATTGCCGCTATGGCCAATGCCGGTGACGGGAGCCGTTGCGCTGGTGGCGTACTTGTTGGGCTCCTCGAGTGAGCTTGGAAAACTCGCCGGTGACGTCGTCGTTGTGCTGATGTTATTGTTCGCCGTTCAAGGGCTTGCCATCGCCCACGAGCGCGTCAAAGCGGCGCACGCACAACGCAGTTGGCTTATCGGGGTCTATGTGGTGGCGGCACTCTTACCGCAATTCGCGGCAAGCGTACTCGCGTTGATAGGAATGGCAGACTACGTGGCGGATTTCCGCCAACTCCGGCGTAAGGCCGGTGGTCTATAGCAATACGGTTGGTTGGGCCATATTGAGCCCAGTCGCTACAAGTTCGGAATGCAAGGCGAAAGAC
>CANFVX010000251.1 GCA_947450495.1 Gammaproteobacteria bacterium | reverse complement strand
TAGAGGCTGCGGGCTTGCCCGAGACCTGCTTCACGGTGCAACACAATTTATTCGGACGGGCGCGCTTGCAGGCCGGCGAAACCGTGCTCATCCACGGCGGCAGCAGCGGCATCGGTGCGACCGCGATCCAGTTGGCGCAGGCGCACGGCGCGCGCGTCATCACCACGGTCGGTAACGAAGAAAAACGCGCGTTTTGTGAAGCGCTCGGCGCCGCCGTCACTATCAACTACCGCACCCAGGACTGGCTGGCAGAAGTCATGGCCGCCACCGACAAGCGTGGCGTGGATGTGGTGCTGGATATGGTGGCGGGCCCGTATGTGGAAAAAAACCTGCGCGCGCTAGCGACAGACGGGCGCTACGCGATGATTGCCTTTTTGTTAGGCGCCAAGGCCGAGGTCAATTTCGGTCACGTACTGGGCAAGCGGCTCACTGTGACCGGCTCAACGCTGCGGCCACAGTCTGTAAGCCAGAAGGCTGCCATTGCGCGCGAGGTGGAAGAGCACGTCTGGCCAGTTATTGCGGCTGGCACTTACAAGACACCCGTTTTCAAGGTGTTTCCCCTCGCCGAAGCGGCTGCCGCGCATACCTTGATGGAAGCGAGCGAGCACATGGGCAAAATTGTCCTGGTCCCCTGAGCACCGCATCAGGTTCTTTTTTAAACCGCAGACCCGCATAATCCCGCAGATACCCGCCACTTTGGCGGGCTCTCTTAACCCCCACCGGAGGAATCGCAGCGTGCGTTCGTCGTATCTCTTCACCAGTGAATCGGTGTCCGAAGGACACCCGGATAAAGTTTGCGACCGGATTTCCGACGAGGTCGTTGATTGTTTCTTTCGCGAAGCCGCAGTGGCCGGTTTGGAAGCGAGTCAGGTACGGGTGGCGTGCGAAACGCTGGCCACCACCAATCGGGTGGTGATCGCCGGCGAAACCCGCGGCCCGCGCACCATCACGCATGATCTGATTGCCCATCTGGCACGTCTGGCCATTCGCGACATCGGCTACGAGCAGGACGGATTCCATTGGGAAAACGCCAAGATCGAAGTGCTGCTTCACGGCCAGTCCGCGGACATCGCCCAGGGCGTTGATGCCAGCGGTGAAAAAGATGAAGGCGCCGGCGACCAGGGCATCATGTTCGGCTACGCCTGCACCGAGACCGCCGACCTCATGCCGGCCCCGCTGTACTACTCTCACAAGATTCTGCATTTGATGGCCGCCGCCCGTAAAAGCGGTGCCGCCAAAATGCTGGGGCCTGATGCCAAGAGTCAGGTGACTGTGCGTTACGAGAACGGCAAGCCAGTGGGCGCGACCCAGATCGTGGTTTCCACCCAGCATCTCGACGAAAAGCTCACCTCGTCCGACGTGAAGGCCATCATCGAGCCCTACGTCAATCAAGCCCTGCCGAGCGGTTGGATTTCACCTGAGACGGTCTGGCACGTGAACCCGACCGGCGCGTTTGTGATCGGCGGACCGGACGGCGACTGCGGCCTCACTGGACGCAAAATCATCGTTGATACCTATGGTGGCGCGGCGCCACACGGTGGCGGCGCGTTCTCCGGCAAGGATCCGACCAAGGTCGATCGCTCCGCGGCGTATGCCGCTCGCTACCTCGCCAAGAACGTGGTGGCTGCGGGTCTGTCCGAGCGCTGCACGATTCAGTTGGCTTACGCCATCGGCGTTGCCAAGCCGCTGTCGCTGTATGTTGACCTGCATGGCACCGGTCAGGTCGACGCCGGCAAACTGGAAGTCGTGTTGGCCGAGGTCATGAACCTCACGCCGCGCGGCATTCGCACGCATCTCAATCTGAATCGGCCGATTTACGCCCGCACTTCTGCTTACGGGCACTTTGGCCGTCAGGCGGAAGCCGACGGTGGCTTCTCCTGGGAGAAGACCGACTTGGCGGACACCCTCAAGCGCGCAATGGCCTAAGCGATCCGCCGCGCCTCGCGCGGCGTATCTCTCGCAGTCAACTCACTATCAGCAAGGAATTCTCATGACCCGAGGCAAAGCCCCTGTGGCCACCCCCGCCCGCGCGACACGCGGCACCCGTAGCAAAGCAGCCGTCGCGACCACCGACTACGTTGTGAAAGACATCGCGCTGGCCGATTTCGGTCGCGTGGAAATTGACCTGGCCGAGCAGGAAATGCCGGGTCTGATGGCCATGCGTAAGGAATTCGGTAAGTCGAAGCCGTTAAAAGGCGCCCGGATCACCGGCTCGCTCCACATGACCATACAGACCGCGGTGCTGATCGAAACGCTCCAACATCTGGGCGCCAAAGTCCGCTGGGCCAGCTGCAATATCTTCTCGACCCAGGACCATGCGGCAGCGGCCATTGCCAAAGCCGGCACGCCGGTCTTCGCCTACAAGGGTGAAACGCTGGAAGAGTACTGGGATTACACCGACCGCATCCTCGACTGGGGCGACGGGCTCGGTCCGAACATGATTCTTGACGACGGCGGCGACGCGACGCTGTACGTGCATCTTGGCCTCAAGGCCGAGACCAATCCCTCCGTCCTCGACAAGCCAACCAATCCTGAAGAGGCTGCGCTTTACGCCCAGCTCAAGAAGGCACTGAAGCGCGACCCGAACCGGTTTAGCCGCATCGCCCCAGCGATCAAGGGCGTGACGGAAGAAACCACGACCGGTGTCCACCGTCTGTATCAGATGCACGAACGTGGCGAACTGCTGTTCCCCGCGATGAACGTGAACGACGCGGTGACCAAGTCCAAGTTCGACAACCTCTACGGCTGCCGTCACTCACTGATCGACGCGCTGAACCGCGCGACCGACGTGATGATCTCCGGCAAGGTCGCCGTGGTCGCCGGTTACGGCGACGTGGGCAAGGGCTCTTGCCAGTCCCTGCGCGGCCAGGGCGCTCGCGTCATCGTCACCGAAATCGACCCCATCTGCGCCTTGCAGGCCGCGATGGAAGGTTATCAGGTGATGAAAATGGACGACGCCTGCAAGATTGGCGACATCTTCGTGACCACCACTGGCTGCTGTGACGTGATCACCGAGCGCCACATGAAGCAGATGAAAGACTTGGCCATCGTTTGCAACATTGGCCACTTCGACAGCGAAATTCAGGTGGAGAAACTCCGCAAATATCGCTGGCACGAAGTGAAGCCGCAGGTGCATCGGATTGAAACTGCTCGTGGCAAAAGCATCATTCTGCTGGCCGAAGGCCGCCTGGTGAATCTGGGTTGCGCCACGGGCCATCCGAGCTTCGTGATGTCCAATTCCTTTACTAACCAGACGATCGCGCAGATCGAAATCTTCCTGCATGCAGAACAGTACGCGCTTGGTGTACACACGCTGCCAAAGTTGCTGGACGAAAAAGTGGCGCGCCTGCATCTGGCGAAGCTCGGCGTTGAACTGGAAGAACTGTCGAAAGACCAGGCCAAGTACATGGGGTTGGCGCAGACCGGTCCGTACAAGCCGCATCACTATCGGTATTGAGTGACTGCCGGTGCGGCAAATTCAGATTCGCCGCACCGGTTCCCTCGTCGCTCGAGGTTCCCGTCCGCGCAATGCGGTCTCTGGCAGGGCGCCCGTTTGCGGCTAGAATGAGCGCCCCTTTTCGCGACGTTGTAAGGCGGCATGGCTCTTCATCTTCATAACTCGCTTACGCGGCAAAAAGAACTGTTTACACCGCTGGATGCTGGCCGCGTCACGCTCTACGCCTGCGGCCCCACGGTCTATAACCCTCCTCACATCGGCAACGCGCGCGCGGCAGTCGTGTACGACCTGCTATATCGCGTGCTGTGTCGCCACTACCCCAATGTTGTCTATGCCCGGAACATTACGGATGTCGACGACAAAATTAATCTCGCCGCGCAAAAAGAAGGGGTGCCGATTGGTGTTATCACCGACCGCTATACGGCCGTGTATCACCGAGATACCGCGGCCCTCGGTGTCATGCCGCCGGTGATCGAACCGCGCGCCACTGAACATATTCCGCAGATGATTGTGATGATCGAAAAGCTCATCGCAGCCGGCAACGCCTATGTGGCCGAAGGGCACGTCTTGTTTAACGTGCCGTCCTATCCCGCTTATGGTCGCCTTTCCGGGCGCTCGCTGGATGAGATGATCGCCGGTGCTCGCGTCGACGTGGCGCCCTATAAGCGCGACCCTGCCGATTTCGTCTTGTGGAAGCCCTCCGAAGCGCCCTTGCCGGGTTGGGACAGTCCTTGGGGCCGAGGTCGGCCCGGCTGGCACATCGAATGTTCGGCGATGAGCGAGCAGCACCTTGGACGCACCATCGACATCCACGGTGGTGGCAACGACCTTAAATTCCCGCACCACGAGAACGAAATTGCCCAGAGCACCTGCGCCCACGGGGGCGAGGTATTTGCCCGTTATTGGGTGCATAACGGCTTTGTCGAAATTGACCAGCAGAAGATGTCGAAGTCGCTTGGCAATGTGTTGCTGGTGCAGAACATTCTTGAGCGGCACCCGGGCGAGGCTGTGCGGATGGCGCTCATCAAGGGCCGCTATCGCGAGCCCATTAGCTGGAGCGAGGCGCTCGTGAGCGAGGCCAAAACGCAACTCGACCGCATGTACGGGGTTTTGCGCCGGATGGAAGCAGTGTCCGCAGATGAGCAGGGGCTCGTTCATCCTGATTTCGCCGCAGCGATGGATGACGATTTGAATAGCCCGATGGCGATTGCGGTGCTGATGGAACTCGTTACCAAAGCGAACAGCACTAGCGATGACGCAAGTTTGGCGACCCTGAAGGGGCAATTACTGGCCGGCGGGCGCGAACTGGGGATTCTCCAACAATCACCCGGAGAGTGGTTTTCCTCCGCGCCTAACCAAACGGTCGACGTCGAGAAAGTTGAAGCGCTGATCGCGGCCCGTAACGATGCCAGACGGAACAAGGATTTTGCCGGCGCCGATCGAGTGCGAGACGAACTCACCGCGCTCGGTATTCGAATTGAAGACGGTGCCGGTGGCACTACGTGGCGCACCCAACAAACGCCCGCCAAGGAAACCCTATGAGTTCAACTGCCGCCGACCTCAACGCCGCCCAACAGGAAATCGTCGAGACCTTTGGTTTCCTGGAGGACTGGACCGACCGCTACCAGTACCTGATTGACCTCGGGCGCCAGATGCCCGCATTCCCTGAGGAATGCAAAACCGAGCAGTACCGGCTCAAGGGTTGCCAAAGTCAGGTGTGGATCAAGACCGAACTGAAGGATGGGCTTATGCACATTCTGGCGACCAGCGACTCTTCGATCGTTGCCGGCCTCATCGCGCTATTGCTCCGGGTCTACGGTGACCGGCGACCGGCGGATATTCTCGCAACGCCGCCCGAGTTCATTCGGCAGATTCAGTTGGATGAACATCTCTCGCCCACGAGGAGCAACGGGCTGGCCGCGATGGTTCAGCAGATTCGTCAAATGGCGGTTGAGGCTTTGTCGCAGCAGTTG